>JBEIQF010000011.1:0-23049 GCA_040376635.1 Halobacteriovoraceae bacterium | reverse complement strand
GTTTCCCACGACCGTCACTTTTTAAAACAGCTTACAACTCAAGTTGCAGAAGTAGATAAAGGGGGCGTAAGATTTTATCCAGGTAGTTACCAGGAATATCTAACGACAGTAGGAGCTCATTAATGGCCTCTCCCGTAAAACTTAGTCCGAATCAGATCCTTCTGAAAGAAGGCGAACATTCAAACAGCATGTACTGGGTTCAAACTGGTCAGCTGGTCGTGACAAAGAAGCGCGGGCAGGAAGATGTGATTCTTGGACATATTTACTCCGGGGAACTTGTTGGAGAGATTTCATTTCTCGATCAGGAAGCAAGATCAGCTACTGTAAAAGCAGTGACTGAATGTGACCTTATTCAGATTCCTCAGGAAACAATTGACGGGATTTTTAAGACACAGCCGAAGTGGCTCGAGATTCTCGTGAAGACACTTGCCGAGCGTCTGCGCAAGGCAAACGCTCGAATCAAAGTTTAAATCAAATTCAATTTACGGAAGGCGAACTACTGCTGAAGATGGTTCGCCCGTAAATCCACGGTCACCAGTAATAGTCAGCTTAGCACCCTTAAAATAAGAATCATCAAGGCCATATTTCTTTCTCGAGATCACTACTGTCTCAGAGATAAGAGCTTCACAAAAATCCAGTCCACCAATTGTCTTTTCAACCAATTTTGCAGAACACTGGACAGGGTATGATTCTAAACAAGGGCCAAGTTCCAGAGTAAAAACATGCTCTTTACAGCCACCACCGTAGACAACATCGACGAGAATGTTTTTCTTAGAAGAATCGAGCTTTGCTGATTTAACTTCTGCAGCCGTAGCATTAAAAACAAAACCAATAGCTAAAAGTGCGAATACTTTCATTAATAACCTCTCAAATTGTTTTGGTTCGGGGCTTATACCCAAGAAAAACCATTTGGCGTTGCGTCATGGTGAAATTTTACATACCATCCCAAGGTCATTGCCGTTCCATGCCAAAACCATTAGAACTGCCTCACTGATATTTAATTTTGCTAGAGACTCACAAGCAGTCCCTAGATAGACGACCTTAAGGTGATACATGTCACAGCTTCGCTTGCACGAACTTTTAAATCATTTATTTGAATCACGGGACATTGCTCTTATTGCTCATCTCTTTAATCATGAAGAGTTTGCGGCCTTTATCAAAAAACATTCACTGAACATTCCTTCTAAAGAATTGGCCCAGGCCTTTACTCATACTTCGTTCTCGCATGAATTCCAGGCGCCTCATCAGGAGCAATTAGAATTCCTGGGGGATTCGGTTCTTCAATTACTACTCACTGATGAAATCTATAAGAGATTTCCGGAAGCAAAAGAAGGACATCTCTCAAAACTGAGATCAGCGATCGTTAATGAGAAGAGTCTCGCTGCCATTGCAACTGGTCTAGGTCTTAATGATCTGATCATCGTAGGGAAGGGAGAGTTCAAGAAGAAGCTTTTTGAACAAGCTCCGGTTCTCGCTGATACTTTTGAAGCACTTCTTGCGCAGATTTATCGTCACCATGGATTAGATTTCACGAAAGCTCTTTTCCTTCAGTGGCTCAATGAATTCATTCCAACTGCATTTAACGAAAACTTCCTTGATACCTTTGATGCAAAATCAAAGCTTCAGGAGAGAGTTTTAGCAAAATATAAAAAGCTCCCTCGTTATACTTCGGAACCTAGTGGTGAAGAATTTGAAATCACTCTTTGGATCAATGACATTCCTGAAGCAAAAGGAATTTTCACATCGAAGAAGAGTGGCGAGAAAGAGCTGGCATCAGACGTACTTAAGAAAGGCATTATTTAAGGAGATACTATGTTATTTGAAAACCAACACCCGCATAACAAAGCGATCATGATTGCTGTCCTCGGGAAACCGAATGTCGGGAAGAGCTCTTTCATTAACCACCTTCTGGGTTTTGATCTTACGATCGTAAGTAACAAACCTCAGACAACAAGAAATCAATTCCACTGTGCTTTCACTATCGACCGCACAGAAGTTGTTTTAGTCGACACTCCGGGAGTCCACTCTACAGCTCAGGAGCTTAACCGTCGTATGAATGGCCAGGCGCAAATGGGTGCTGAAGGCGTAGACATTAACTTCGTTCTTTGTGACCTCACAACAGACGTCCTTCAGGAGTTCAAAGACTTCCTTAAAAACTTCGATGCTCCTTTGTCTCGCACATGGATCATCTTCACAAAATCAGACATGGTGAAAAAAGAAGATCTCGCTCTAGCTCCGGTACTTGTGAAAATGCAGGAACTTTGTCCATCAATTGAGAAGCATTTTGTGATCTCTTCGAAAGACGGCCATAACATCCACGAGCTTACTGGTGCTATCGCCGATGCTGCTCCAAGTGCTATGCACCTTTATCCGGGTGGCGATGCTTCGAACATGAACGAAAGATTCTTCGTGACTGAATATATCCGTGAACAAGCTTTCAGAGTTCTTAAAGAAGAACTTCCGTACGAGATCGCTGTGATCATCGACGAATATAAAGACGTGAAGAAAAAAGATGAAGAAGCGATTCCTGAAGCTCACATCTCAGCATCAATCCTCGTTAACCGCCCTTCGCAGAGAGCGATCGTGGTTGGACGTCAGGGTTCAGTGATTAAAGAAATTGGTATTAACGCTAGAAAGAAAATAGAAGCGATGACTGGCGGTAAGGTTCACCTGAACCTTCACGTTAAAGTTTCGCCGAAGTGGATGAATAATAACTACGTTCTGGATGAAATCGGTCTTCCGCGTACGCAGAATTCTGCACGTGTTTGGAGGAAAAAATAATGTCTACAAGATCAATGGTCGTCTCGATTATCGGGAGACCTAACGTCGGGAAGAGTACCATCTTCAACCGACTGATGAAAAAACAACACTTAGCTATGACTCACGACCAGCCGGGTGTGACTCGTGACCGCCACTACGGCATTCTGAACCTCGAAGAATACTTCGACGATCAAGAGCACAAAGCGGAAATCATCCTTGTTGATACAGGTGGTTTCTATCCGGATAAAATTGAGATCGATACACATAAAAAGAAAAACAATGTGGATCCGTTCTTCAATATCATGGCCGATCACGCCAAACTTGCGATCGATGAATCAGACCTCGTTCTCTTCATCGTTGATGTAAGAGAAGGGTTCCTTCCTTTTGATAAAGGAATCTGTGATTACATCAAGTCGACAAGAAAACCATTTTGGCTTGTGATGAACAAGTTCGATACTGAGAAACAAGAAGGCGATCAATACGACTTCTACAAACTCGGACTTGATGAAGATGACATGTTGAGAGTGTCTGCGGAACACAACCGCGGTTTCTACGATCTTCGTGAAAAAATGCTTAAGATGGCCGTGAAGTTTGGTGAATCTGAATCTGCTAAAGAAATCAAAGAAAACCTTCAAGCAGGTGTTAAACCTCGTCACGATGTTGTTTCTTCTGTTGCGATCATTGGTGCTCCGAACGCAGGTAAATCAACTCTTCTTAACTGTCTCGTTGGTGCTCAACGTGCTCTTGTGAGTGAAATCGCAGGAACGACGGTTGACCCTATCGAAGGTTACATTGATCTATACTTCGGTCCTGATATTGAACTTTTGAGTCCAATTGATGACAAGTTCCGTAAGGACACGACTGAGATTTTTGAAGAACTTAAAAAATACCAGGAGTCTGGTGACGTTGACTTGAATATCTCAGTTGATGAAGATGATCTTTCTGAAGAAGAAAAGAAAATCTACGTTGAATACGGTCAGACCGCTGAATCAACATTTGCTGATGACGAAGACCTTAAAGATGTAGGAGCAAGTTCAGATTTCTCATTCGATGAATCTAACACTGGCCCGGATCTTTACTCAGATAAAGAAATCCTGAACGCAATCGAAAGTAACTTCGACAACAACACGGAAGAAGAAGTTGCTAACCTTGAGTTCGCTCAATACGTGAATAGATGGAGATCAATCAAGATCGTTGATACTGCCGGAATCAGAAAATCTAAATTGGTTGAAGGCTTCATCGAAACTCAATCGGTTTATCGTTCTCTCCGTGCAATTTCTGAATCGGAAATCGTTCTTTTCATGGTGGACTCAACTTTGGGTATTACTCACCAGGATAGACGTCTTCTTGATATTGCCCTTGAGAAAGGGAAGTCAGTGATCGTGTGTTTAAATAAGATCGATCTTCTTAAAGATACATTTGCTGATGCTAAGAAGAAAAAAGAATGGCTTCAGAACCTTCGTGATGATGTGCCTTGGCTTGGATTCTGTCAGCTCGTGACAATTTCTGCTCAGAAAAACAGAAACATCAACTACCTTCGTGAAGCTATGAAGCGCACGATTGTTATTCGTAACCGTAAGATTCCAACAGGTGCCCTTAACCGTACACTTCTTGCTCTTACAGATGCCAATCCAGTTGTTGTGAAGAAAGCAGCGGGAACAAGATTTAAGGTGAAGTATGCTTCTATGCTTAAATCAAGTCCTCCAACATTCCTTCTATTCTCAAATAAGTCTCAGGGCATCCCTGAGAATTATCGTAAGTATCTTGTGAATGGTCTTCGTAAAGAATTCGATTTGACGAACACTCCGGTACACTTGATCTTCAGAACGTCGACGGATATCGAAAGACGTATGAGAAAAGTTGAAAACAAAAAAGCTCGTAAATAAGTCAAGGCCCCGAAAGGGGCCTTTTTTTTGGGATGGTTCCCATAAAGGTGCCTGCATCCTTTTTGATTGGCGGTGAGTTAAAGAGAGCTCTTGAGATTGAGGATTTAAAAGATTATAAACTTCAGCTAATCCCATTGAACGTTAACAAGAAGAGTAATGATGAAATCAGCTAAGACAAAACCAAAAACCATTTTCGGTGCCAAGACTCTCTACTTATATGAGGTTACAGGCACTTCTAAAGTAAAAAAACATAAGCCAGACACAAAGTTCATCATGATCGAAGAGCGAGTTGTTCTTTTTGAAGCAAAAGACTTTGAATCAGCTATCAAAAAAGCAGAGAAAGAAGCGAAAGCTTACGAATCAATACACACGAATCCTTATAAGCAGAAAGTTAAAATCAAATACATGAACTGTGTTGATGTTTATGAAGTCTATGACGATTTGGCAGATGGCTGCGAAGTATATTCAACAACGAACCTAGTTAAGAAGAATGAAATGAAGAAACATTTATTGGACATTCATTTCGGAGAAGTTCTTAAGCAAAAACAAGAAATTGATATCAGAACGAAGTTTTTGAATATCGAGTACAGTCAGTTCAAAGAAGAGTAATAAGAATTTAAGAAGGGCCTACGGGCCCTTTTTTTTTGGTAAACGATTTCATCATATTTTTCAAATAGGCGTTATATAAAAGAGAAAACTTAAGTTCTAAATATTTCTTTTCTTCTGAATAATATGAGAATGACAATATTTTATCTTTCTTCAATTGCATCGATAATTCTTTTACAAGGTTCTCTTTATCTATTTCGTCATTATAGAAAGAAAGATTTTCCAAATCAAAATATTGGAATTTTAAGTATTGCTAGGTTGAAGGTAGTTAGTAGTGCCCGATTTTGGGCGAGGTTTTTCCTATCAGTATTGGGCGCTATTATTGTGTTTATCAACGCAATTGGATTTTATCTAATTGTATTTGAATCTTTATAATATTTCATATGTACGCGGTGCTTACGTAAAAGTGTGTTGGAACCCTTTTGTGAACGCGGTGCCATCACAAAAGGATGCAGGCACCATTGGGGAATTACCAAGTGAAGTTGTACGTGAAGATGACGGAGATCACGTTACCTGTAAGGTCTTCGTATCCGTATGTTGAATCAGCTCTGTTTGGAACCTGACGGAAATCTTGTGTGAACTTATCGTAGAAATTTACGACGTGATAAAGAAACTCAACTGAGATGTAGGATTGTTTGAGTTCCACCGGGAACTCGAGACCGAATCCGATACCTGTACCGATACCGCCGCCCTTGTCTTTTGGAAGGGAATCCTGATCGATGAATTTTGTCGTTTGATACCAGTACTCAAGTCGACCGATTAGATGCGGGTTTGAGTAAGTGATTGCTGTCCCTAGGTCGGTTGTGTCGATGTAGTACTTATAACCAATGAACACACGAGTGAAATCTGTCACAACTGCACCGAGGCGGCCGTTGTTCTGGTAACCGTTCACGACTGTATCGAGAATCATTGTTGCTTTCGAATATTCAAGACCGAGTGAGATCGCTTTCTGGAAATCGAGGAAGTAGTTTGTCGATAAATGGAAAGTAGGGTGATTGTCTTCGTAGGCCTTACCACGGTTGCCGGTGAATGTGGTAAAGCCACCTCCAACGTTTACAGAAAAGAATCTTCCGTAACGGTAGAAACGCTCGTCTTCAAGAACCTGAGCTGATTCAAGGTCTTCGTTGAAATCCGAAAAAATGTCTCCGCCTGGATTCAGATCGTCTTCCACTTCCTGCATGACTTGATCAGTAGACTGAGCAAAGGCAGTCGCAGTTGAGAGAAGAAGCAAAAATGTGACGAAGAGATTTTTCATCAACATAATTTATAGATAGAAGTGAACAGCAGCTTTCACAAACTGATCACCTAATGTCTGGAGTGCGGTTCCGTTCTCGTCAGCATTTCTCGCTGAAAGACCGAATTCAAAGCTGAAGCCGAGACTTTCAAGCCCCGAAAGGTGGAACTCTGAGCCCATTGTTCCGTCGATCTGGTAGCCAGATTTCACTTTTTCGTTTTCATCGAGGAAATTCAGGGTCGCAAATGTCCCTGCGAGATAGAAATTGAGCTGTGGTTCGTCAAAAATGATGCGGTAAAGCTTAACTCCAGCGCCGTACAGGGTGTTTTCCTGGTCCGATTTGAACCCAACAAGGCCCCCAAGAGCGAAAGTTTTCGATTGCTGGATCTTCAGAGAGATCGCCGGAATGTCATTGGCGAGCTGATTTGAAGCGCCGACGCCCATTCTGCCGCGCAAATCGGCCGCAAATGCAGAAGTCGAGCCCAGGAGAATGAGGAGAAGCAAAAAATATTTCGTCATACTTTAAGTCTAGGGAATCTTTTGATCTTTGACAACGCACGAACGGGAGAATTACACTTCTAAGGTATTTTTACGACAAAAAGGACTTTGAAAATGAGCGAAGCGACTCAGACCCCTACATTGGAACAAACTCTCAACAAGACTGACTTTGGTCACACATTGTATGAAAACAGAAAAGTTTTCTTCGCTGCTTTGATCGCGGTTCTCGTTTGCTCTTTGGGCTACGTTGTTTGGAAACAGCAGTCTCATAAATCTGCTCAGACAGCTTCTTTGAAAGTTTTCGAATTCCAAAACGGTACATGGGCCGATGTTAAATCAGGCAAGGTTCCGGCAACTGATCTTACTAAAACATTCGATTCACTTGATGATGCTGCTAAAAAATCTCCAGTGATGGTTCCTGTTGCTCTTGAAATGGGTAAATTCCTTTACGATAAAGGTCAGTACGCTGATGCTGAGGCCATCCTTTCTAAGGTTGATACAAAGCACCCGGTTTCTTCATTCTTCATTGGAATGCAGAGAGCTGCTATCCTTGAAAAACTAGGCAAGACTGATGAAGCAATCGCAGTTCTTGAGCCAATGGCGCAAAATAAAGAAGCGTTGATGCCTGCTAAGATCTCTCTTGATCTTGGTCGCCTTTACCTTGTTAAAGGTGAGAAGGGCAAAGCTCAGACTCAGTTCGATTACATCATCAACACTTTCCCGAACGATGACCAAGCGAAACTCGCTAAGCTTTATCTTTCACAAATCAAATAATGAAATATCTTTTCCTCTTAATTTTCACGGTTGCCTGTGGGTCGTTTAAACCCACAGCTCCTGAAAAGAAGTCTGACTTTTTCAAAGTTCTCTGGGCAAAAAACCTCGATCCTGATTACCAGTCCGGTAACCTTCCGATCGGAGTAGGTGCGCCGAGAATTTTTAACGACATCGTGTACATGGGAAGCATGTCAGGTGTGATGTCAGCTTACGATATCGAATCAGGCCGCGTTCTCTGGTCTCAGGATGAGAAAACTCCTCTTGGCGGGCCGGTAGAATTCTTCAAAGATCACGTAGCTTATGGTGGACTCAACGGTCGCTTGTTCGTTCGTCATTACCTAACGGGTGAAATGAAATACGCGATTGATCTCGGTGCTCCGATTGAATCTGCTCCATTCTTTTATCACGATCGCATGCTAATCTATCTTCGTGGACACCAGATTGTTCACTTAGATGCAGAGACAGGAAAAATCCTTTGGGTTTATAAGCGCGCAGTTCCTGTAACAACAACTCTTCAACGTACGACTAAGCCCCTTGTGCTTGGAAATAAAATCATCCTTGGATTTGCTGACGGTTTCGTTGGTGCTCTTTCAGTGGATGAGGGTCTTCTCCTCTGGGAAACGAAGATCGTTGAACAATCAAAATTCATCGATGTTGATCTCAATCCGGTTATGGCCGGCGGTGTTGTTGTGACGGGTTCACCTTCAGGTGACCTTAAAGCGATCAACCCAGATAACGGTGCAGTTTCCCGCAGCTATGGCATCTCAGTTATGGCGCATCCTATCCTGAAAGGGGAGCAACTCATCCTCGGTACAAACGATGGTGAAGTCTTACTCATGGGACTTGGCGGTGAAATCCTGAAGCGTGCAAAAGTTTCTAAGCAGCCTGTAAGCGCAGTAGGATGGTGGAAAGACAATCTTATCGCAGCGAGCTTCGACGGAAAACTTCGTGCGATCGATCCACTTTCACTCAAAGTGGTTGATGAATTTGCGATGGGCTATGACTACTCGGCGGTGTTTTCTGACATCGTGATTAACGAAGAGTACATGGCAATTTACTCATCAAGAAATCGTTTATACTTGTTTCATTAAAACCCAATAATCTTAATTAATCTGACACATACGTAGAGTCCTTTGCTTTTCAATCTTTTGAAGATGTAACATCAAGAGAATTAAACAAAGGATTTCACGATGAAATTACAATTTGCTTTAGGTCTACTCGCTCTATCTGCGACATCAATGGCCGCTGTCAAAATTCAGGAAGAACTCTACATTCCAGGAAATAAACCAGAAATTATCAAAGAGCTTATCCAGTCTGGATCAGTAGAAATCGATCACGTGACTTCTCAAGGTTTTGAAGTTTACGGATCTCATGGTCTCGCAAAATATCTTGATTCAAAAAACATTCCAGCAATCGACATGAAAGCAATCAACTTGAAAGCTTTCGATAATTATCCGACTTCAGCTCAGATCGCTCAGAAGCTTGTGAATGCAGCTCAGAAGTATCCTAAGATCATGAAGCTTATTAACATCGGTAAGTCTGTGAAGGGGAAAGACCTTCTTGTGATGAAAATCTCAGACAATGTTGAGACTGAAGAAGTTGAGCCGGAATTTAAGTACATTTCTTCTATGCACGGTGATGAGATCACAGGTCGCGAACTTACTGTTTCATTGATTGAAGAAATCGGTGCGAAGTACGGAAGAGATGCAGAGATCACTGATCTCGTAAACAACACTGAACTTTACATCATGCCGTCGATGAATCCGGATGGCAGTGATATGAAACAGCGTGCGAATGCAAAATACGTAGATCTTAACCGTAACTTCCCGGACATGACTCGTGATCGCGAAAGCACACCTGCAGGTCGCGAGATTGAAAACCAGCATGTGATGAAGTTTCAAGGCGAGAGACAATTCTCTCTCTCAGCTAACTTCCACGGCGGAACAATTGTTGCGAACTATCCTTGGGATTCAAAATACGATCTTCACCCACTTGATGGTTTCATCAAGGAACTTTCTCAAGGTTATTCTGACCTGAACCCTGAGATGAGAGCTTCAACTGAATTCCCTGGCGGTATCACGAACGGTGCTGCTTGGTACGTCGTGAGAGGCGGGATGCAGGACTGGTCATATGTATGGCACAACGATCTTCAAATCACTGTTGAGCTTTCACATGACAAATGGCCTGATTATTCAGAGATCCCTGGGTTCTACAAAGATAACCGCGACTCAATGGTTTACTTCATGAAACAAGTTCACCGTGGTGCTGGTATTAAATTCGCTCGTCCGAATGTTTCAGGGACTGTTGAAATCAAGCAAGTATCACCAGAAGTTAAGAACCTCGGAAGTTTTGCTTTCAAAGGTTCTGAGTTTTACAAAGTGATGCCAGAAGGTGAGTACACATTCACTGTAAAAGAGAAGTCAAAATCTGCTAAGAGTCTTACTGTGAGAGTAGAGAAGAACCTTATCTCGAAAAACGGTAACTACGTTTCTATTCCTTAATTACCCAGTTTCTTAATGAACATAAATTCTTCGCGTGTAACCGGCAAAATCGAAAGCCGGTTACCACGTTGAAGAAGTCTCATCTCTTTCAATTCATCAAATGTTTTCAATTGCTCTAAGCTCACGTGAGTTTTCAGATCTTCTTCAAACGAGACATCCACTAAAAACCATCTAGGCTCTTCTTTAGTTGCTTTCGGATCAAAATACTCAGACTTTGAGTCGAACTGAGTGGAATCGGGGTAGGGTTTTGAGCTCACACGGGCAATGCCGGCCACACCCGGAACTTCACAGCTCGAGTGATAAAACAGAATCAAATCACCTTCCTGCATCTCATCCCGCATGAAATTACGGGCCTGATAGTTGCGTACACCATTCCAGGGTTCAGTCTTTTTGGGACGCTTTTTCAGGTCAGAGAAGGAGAAAACATCGGGTTCAGATTTCATCAGCCAGTACTTAGTCATGCTCCTATATTGGACAAGTTTTGACGGTTAATCAAGTTCACTTTCATTTTGTCGAAAAGGTCTTGAGAGGTGAACGATGAAAAATCTTAGTTACGGTATTCTGTCAGTTCTATTTGTTAGCTGTGCTCATTTTAATGAGGCCCCGAAAACGGTGCAATTTCCCTATGCAGCTGATCTCGTAGAAAAAGTGCAGATGTCTGCGTCGCGTGCTCCGGCATCAGCGATTGAATTCGATGAACTTTCTGAAAAATCTCCTCGCCGGGTTTATTTCTCGGCCCTCTATCATCAATACATCACACTCGGAAATCATCTTGGGAAAACGTCGGACGTTAAATTCTGTCCTCAGTTTCACCACGATAAAGTTGAAACAGATGCTGGCATCGTTCCTAAAGTAACGATGATCTCAAGCAAGAACGTAGATGCTAATGGTCGTGAGTACTTCCCGGAACTCGCTTTCAATAAACAGTTTTCTCTTCGTGATTACCACTCAGTGATCAAGGAAGAGATCAACATTCTTTGTGAAGACGGTGTGTCTGATAACTTCTACAAGTTTGATAACCTGATCACTCATTACGCTGATAAAAAATCATTCCACCAGAACCCGACAGCTATGGCATCAGTTCTGAAAATTCCGGTTTTCGCTAATTTTTACCTCGTAAAAATGCTCGAGATTCCGGGAATGAACCTTCCTTCAGCGGAAGAGAAGCGTTTTATCCGCCTGACAAAAACTCAGTGGTTCGAAAACTATGTGACAGAAGCGAGCCGCATGAGAAATAATTTCATCAAGAACAAAATGGTGAGACGTTAATATGAAATACCTCCTCCTTACATGTGCCATCCTGGCCGCTGGTTGCGGCAAGTACGATGTCGTGGGCACCGGCTCAAAGGTTGGGGGACAACTTTCTATCTCTCCTCTAAGCTCACTTGATCGTACCAATCTTGCTGCTATTTGTTCGGCGCTCTCTCAAAAATCTCTTTCTGCAGGCAGTACGCTGACTTTTTCTACTATTGAACGTGATTGCACAGAAAATACGATTACAAGTGGTGATGTTGCTACCAGCGTTCAATCGAATGGTGGAAGCTTTGTTTTAAAACGTAAGTCTGATGGCTCAAATTTCATGTTCCCGGATGTTGAAACTCCAACGGCCGGTCTTCTTCAGGACGTTTGTACAAACCTTGCTGGGTTTGAAAACCCTCTGAACACGGGTTCTGAGCTCGTGACAGTGTCTACTACAGGTTCAGACCTTGCTGAATGTGGATCTCAGGCGGAAAATCTTTGTGTCGTCGTTCAGAGAGCAAAAACTTCAGACAGTATTGTTCACACAAAAGACTGGATGAGAGTGAAAGTTTCTGACTTTGGTAACACGGGTAAGCTTGGTTACTTCACCCTAAGAATGAAAAAAACGAGATCCTTCTGCGGTCTCAATGAACAGCTCACGTTCAGAGCAGAACTCAAATAAACAGTTGCCGACCCTTTTCTAAATACAGGACAATTTAGTTACCTGATATTTATTAAGGGGTAACTATGTCAAAAATTTTACTTTTGATTGCTCTTCTAGGACTTGTTTCTTGTGCTGGCGATGAGCGTCCACTTGAAGAAGTCGGTGAAACAAAAACATTTGAACCTCTGGTCAATTACGAAGACAACGAACGCGTGCGTGTGATTTGTAATGCTCTTTCAGCGAAAGAGGGCAAGTTGAACGTTCTCGTGGCAAGTGCCAAAGAATATAATTTCTCGTTTATTCAGAAAGGCTGCGATGAGGAAAAACTTCCGGCCGCAAAAGATGTTCCAACTCGTATCATGAAAAATAGCAGCGGTTATTATTTCAATCCGAAAAATGGTGAAGCTTTTGGTTTCTCTGATGTTGAGACAACTGATGATGGTGTCATGAAATTAATCTGTAATTTCGCCGGAACTCTTGAAAGCCCGATCAGAAGCGCTCCAACTTCTAAGACTGCTATCTGGTGGACGACGTTCACTGATTCAAATCACTGTCAGCCTGGTTTTGGAAATCTTTGTATTAACATCCAGACTGGTTCTTCTAAAGATGGTTATAACTATGGCATTCACACGAGTGAGTGGATCAAGTTCAAGGTGATGGATGACGAGGAAGGATTCTTCATCGAAAGAAAACTCATCTCAAAATCTGGTTGTGCTAAAGGCAAGACTCTTGAAATGAGAGCGAAGCTTAAATAACACATCCAGAGTGCATCTTCACGACAACCGTTTTCTTCTGATCATCATTCCAGACATTTTTACAAAACTCGACTCCGAACATTTCGGGGGCGAGTTTTGTCGCGTCCTTCGGACATGTGGCCTCTGATAAGCGATCCTGATAATCGGAGAGTTTGCTGAAATCGAGATATTCAACTTTCCATGTTCCATCTGAAGCGACTGCGAGATCATAAAAGAACCCATCATCTTCTCTCAGAATATGAAGCTGATTGTTCTTGATGAAGAGGGGCATGTCACCAAGGGGAAGCTGATAGAGAACTTGTTCTGTGCCGTTATAAACGATGACTGGCTGAGGAATGATGAGTTCACCAACTGGAACTTCAAGCTTTGCCTGGTCACGCCAGATTGTGGCCTTCTCTTTTGAAAGACCAATGACAAAGGATGTACCTTTCAGGACCTTTTTCGAGCGGTCTTTTGGATTATGATTCTTGCAGGGAGAATCAAACAGCATAGGTTTAAACCCCTGCTGCGATTTTTGATAGGTGTAGAATTCAGCGGGGATGCCTTCTTTGGCACGGAAGAGTTCAACAAACTTGGCCTTCTTGGCCGAATCCATCGGATCGTCTTTCAGTTTATTAACGAGATTACGCCAGCGGGTCATTTGAAGTCCCATGACCTGGTCACATTCAGAGTTTTCAAGGCATCCCTTGAACTGATGCTCAAAATCCTCGATAGAACGCGGGTCTTTCATGACCTGAATCTGAGGTGTTGTTTGAGAAAAAGCTGAAATAGAGGCAAAAAACAGTAAAAAAGTTATGCGCATAGGTAATCCCATCGTTTCCAAAGGCCTTTTCTTATTATAATCTCACTACAATTTTTTATTTGGAGGATTCATGAAAAAGCTTAAAAAATCTCGCCCAGCGAAGGCCGCTAAGAAAAACAAGAAGAGTGGACTAAAACTCAAGCGTCTTGCTCGTAAGAAGAAACTTCTTAAAGGTCACCTAAAAGGTAAATAATCTCCAAAGAGATTAATCTATAAAGAAGCCCTCTGGTGAAAATCAGGGGGCTTTTTTATTTGTGCACAATGTAATGTGTTTGATAATTCGATTCGTGTCAAAACGATGACAAGAAAAAATACTAGATGTAGTGTTTTGTGTTTGACGGGTTGGTGAGTTGACGGGTTTAATAGATTTATTAACAGCTTAAATGATTTACAGCTTTAATATCCTGCACACACACAAAAGCCTCCGAATGGAGGCTTTTTTATTTTCGAAGCTCTTAGCATTCACCGCCGGCAGACAGATATACTTCGTAAACTTTCTGTTCTTTTTCATCAACGATGATCAGTTCAACGAATGAAACTCCACAATAGCCGGGGCCGTGACCTGTGTAACCGAACTTCACACCTTGTTTATCAAGCTTGTTGATAAGAGGTGCCCAACCTTTTTTAAGAGCTGTGAGTTCTTTTTTGAGTTTCGCGAGTTCCGTTGCTTCTGCGCCTTCCATTTGTTCTTCGTAAACGCCTTCTGCGAATCCACCCATTTCAATTGCTGAAGAGAGAGAAGTGAAACCTTCGTCAACTTCATCAGACCAATCCATATCTTTTGCTTCTTTATTCACGAGTTCTTCATCTTCCTGGAGGAAGTTTTTGAAAATAGCTTCTGCTGTTTTGCCTTTCACTTTGTATTCGTTTGAACCGAAAGCTAGCTGGCCAAGTGCCTGCACATCTTCTTTCACGCCAGCGAAAGCAGAAGCAGTTAAAGACATCGCAAGTACGAAGCTAAGAAATTTCATAAACCCTCATTTGTTAATTGAGTGGGTTATATGAGAATGGAGGGGATTTTGCTAATTAGATAATCAAATATTTTCGATCTAAAAATTGGATCAATCTTCAAACATTCCGAGAAGAGGCGGGTACTTAGCGCTGTAAGCTCCGGCCTTTTCCATCTGATCCTTAAAGCGTTTTTGGGTCTCCGGGCGACTCGACCAATGGTCCTGAGGCGAAATATGGTGTTCCTGGTGGTAGCCCTCATTAAACATCAGAGCATTATACCAGCCTGGGTAATAGCTGACGGCGTTTCCAAAGCGGTCTGAAGGTGCCTTAGCTTTATAGTGCTCAAAATAATTTTCAACGTGCGCGAGAAACCAGCCGCAATAGAAAAGTGGTGAATAGGCAAAAACAAAGAAGCGCCAGTTGATCATCACAAGTGCGCCCCAAAAAATAACAACGGCGATAATTTCTGCCGTAAGAAGGTGACCTTCTTTTTTCTGGAGAGTTTGAACCCACGCTTTCTGTGTACCATCTCTTAAGAGAGAAAACGCTGAATAGGGAATCCAGTGTTCCTGCTTATTATTCTTACCAAAGAGATAAGTCGAAGAAGGATCTTCCATCGAATTATTATGACGGTGATGATTCAGGTGATGATACTTGTAAAGAATCTGAGGAAGGCCCAGATTCATCGAGTTCATCGTCGAGAAAATTCTGTTCACAAACGTATTCTTGAAGAACGGAGTGTGCAGAAAATTGTGAGTGATCACGATCGGATTGAAATAAAAGCAGATAAGTTCAACGGCGAAAATGAGACTATTTGAGAGGAAAGAGAGTTCAGAAAAAGCAAGTGCCCATCCAAGAAGTGAGAGACCCTGCAATAGGGCCACGCTTACAAGGATGAGATCCAGCTTTGAGTATTTCATTTATCTTTTTTACGGAGAGTATTTCGAACGTCTTTTTTCATCTGAACGCGCTTCTTCGCGTTTTCAAAACGACGGATTTCATCATGAGTTTCCGGAGTCAAAGCAGGAACTTCGACCGGGCGACCGAGGTCATCAAGAGCGACGAACGTAAGATAAGCTTTTGTTGTTTGTCTTGATTCACCAGTATGTGGATTTTCAGAAGTTACTTTTACACCAACAATCATCGATGTTTTACCAACGTAATTCATCGAGGCCTGAATGAGGACGTGATAACCCATTTTAATCGGTGCGAGGAAATCGATATCATCGATGTGGGCCGTGACTACAGGCTTACTGCAATGTCTTGCAGCTACCATGGCAGCGGCGATATCGATCCAGCTCATCACAGTTCCCCCGAAAACGGTTCCGTGTGAGTTTGTATGGTTTGGCATGACCATTTCACGCATTTCAATTTGTGTTTCAGCGGGAGTTTTAGAGCTCGGTTTCATATCATCCTTAATCAGCGCAATAGAGGTGATGGTTCCATCTGAAACCATCAGCAAAGGCAGGGTATCCGGTTACATCAGTGCTGCCTGCATTTGAATTCTGACCTACGTCACGAGTTGAATCAACAATATTATAAATTCTTGAAGAAGTGTTTGTTTGAGAACCTTGTGGCTCAACTTCAAATAAACCGAAAGCACCACCCTGACGAACTTTCCCTGAAGCACAGAAGCTTGCACCTAGTTCACGGATTTTGTCGTTCACTACAGTTGTAAGAAGTGGTTCACCAGTTGAAGCATCAAAGTCAGCTTCAACAAGTCCGCCGCCCGGAGCATCAGTGCCCTGGCCTTCGTTTGAAACGAAGCGGTTGAAGTAAACCATGAGATCTGTTCCGCCAGGAAGTGCACATGTTCGCTGGTTAGAGTTTTCAGAGACTGAGACACCGAATCCAGAGCAACATTTTGTCTGGTCAGTGACTGTCTTACCGAGTGGAGCACAACATTTGAAATCGTTTGCAGAGAATACTGGTTCAGTCTGAAGACCATGCATGTTCGTGAAGTATTGAGCTTCAGTCGTCGTGCCGCCAGACGTGCTTTTTGCATTATAAGTTTTTCTGAAAGCGAAAGCGACATTTCTGAAATCAGTTTCAGTTCTTACTGTTGGATCAAAGATACCGCCAACAAGTTTTGACGGATTGTCATTACAATACATCTCTTCATAATGAACTTGTGGAATACCAGTGAGTTCAAGACGACCAAGACGTTTCAGATAGTACGCACTTGTTCCAGGCTTCGTACGGTTCACTGTACTTGGCGCGAATCGAGTTGCTCCTGCTGGTTTCGAAACGTTAACGATGACCTCAGCACCAACTTTTTTATTATAAAAAGGTGATAGCGAGCTATTTCCATACAGATCTCTGTTAGGAGTGACTTTTAACACACGTGTTGAAGGATCGAAAGAATAGTAACAAGTCATTTCATCGGCACAGTCGAAAATCGAAGTACATGTACCTGGCGGCGTTGCATTTGGAGTCGTAGGGTTAACAGCAGCATTCTTCACGCAAGATACACCCGTATTATCTGCCAACAGCATTCTTACCTGTAGTGTTCCGGCCGTATATTGTGCTTCGAAATTTTTGTCCGCGTATGAAGGCACTTTGAGATTAATATTTCTTCTCGCCGTAGTAGCTGAATCATTGAAATCAATTGTTACTGCAGAATTTCCGTCACCACTTCTTGGCATGAAGTAGAAGTCTGCATTGGAAACAGGACTGTATGAAGGACTGATCGTATTGATCGTCGCCGTATTGAAGTAGTTGATCGCAATAGAGAACTGCGGAAGGACATCATTCGTAGAATCGATAATAGTGTATTGGGCACAAGAGCCGTTTGTATTCGTTGAATCCTTACAGTAATCACCATAGTCATTGTTCACAAGGTTCACAGCTTCACCAGTTGAGAAAGTCAGAGCATCTTCTGGTTTTGTAATCATCACAGAGCGTGAGTTAATACAACGGAAGTTAGTCACATCCATCACAACACGATCACGGCGAGTCCAGTCGTTTGAACCGTCAGAGAATTTTCTTACCCATCCACCACCACAACAGCTTTCCTGATTAGCTTCTGAAAGCGTAACCCACTGGCGTGGAGTAGAGATATTTGGTTTTGAGTTATCAAGGCCGACACCACTTCTATCGATATTCCCGGAGAGGATCGGTTTAAGTCCGCCAGCGATACCTTCTACAGTAGCAAGGCGCGAGTAACGTTTTTGTTCATTCGGTGCAATCCCCGGAGTCGAAGACATGATGAGACCTGCAGAAATAGGATCATAAGGCTTAGATGCATTCACAAAAGTTTCTGAAGGAATATCTGCCGTGTAAGTTGTGAGGTCTTTACCAATCTCACGGCAACAACGGTTCTTACTCATATCATAGTTTTTAAAGACGTCACCGGCGCTTGGGAGTGGCTTAGGATCTGCCTGTCCGCAAACAAGGTATTCAGACCAGTAGCTTTTCTCAGCAAGGTTACCGAAGTAAGAATTGGCGAAGAAATCCACTTGAGTGGCGTGAAGTTTATTAGGAGAACAATCTAAATCTGTGTGACAAACAGCTCCCGCACGACGGAAACAAGCATCGCGAGCGAGTGTTGGATCAGTAATGATCTGAGAGTTTAGCGGTTTTGCTTCAATTGATCTGAAAGGAGAAGAATTAAGAAGTGAATCCGCTGAAGAAGAAAGTGATGCTGTAGAAATGAGGGATTCAAGTCCGCAGGCATTCTGACCTGAGGCACGAACTTCAAAACCAGTTCCAATTGTTCCTGATGCGAAGATTTCATAGTTCCCGTCTGATCCAATAACCGGACAAGAAGTATGTCTCATTGTCGTGAAGAGTGTTGGATTACAGCTACCAATCTGGTTGATGAAGTCTGTTCTTCTCGCTGCATCGGCAGACATGTGCTGATTGAATGGATTCGACATAATTGTCTGGTTTGCAGCTGTAGGAAGATTCTTACCAGGCTGACAGAGACCAGTGTTTGAACTCATTGAGGCTTCAAACGGAGAGAAGTTATCTCTGATCGTTTGTGAAATAGATGAAAGTAGGGTTTCTGAACCAGTATAGTTTAAAGGACGTCCAAGGATGTTGGCGTCTTTACCAAAGAAATGGTTTCTTGAAACAGGAATATTCTGAAGTTCAGCAGCATAACGGGCAATCTTCGTGTTATGAACTCCAGATGCACTTGTGTTTCCGCAGAAGAAGTTAGGGGCACATGTGAGAAGTTTTTTCTTATTCAAATCACCAGCGGCAAGCGAGCCTGAGTTTGCGTGACAGACTGAACCTGAACCGCGGTAAACGCAACGTTTAGTAGATGAAGAAGGGTATCTTTTCTGCTGAAGGATCTGATCAAGTGTCACTGAATCAGAAGTGTTCACTTTCTCATTACCGTCGCCATCAAACTGAGGCCAGTTTGTTTTCAGGTCTTTTACATCCGCACAAACATATTCCCAGCCAAGTTTAGTCACACAATCTGTATCTGTTGAACACATGTGATACTTCTGACAGTTACCGGCCTCATTCTGATAAGGATGGTATTGGTGATATTGAGGATCGTAATCAACCTGAGCGGCCTGAGTTACACCATCGTAAGCATTCACGCGAACAACGTGAGTTGTATTCGCAGCAACATCAGCAAATGGAGCATTGATTGCAAGGAAGAGTTTTTTCGAAGAAGATCTGACAATACGACCTTTACCGATGGCAAACCAGGTTACACCATCGAATGAACCAATGAGCGCACCTTTGTTGAAACCAAACCAGTCACGCTGGTATCCGTTCGCAAAAAGTCCTGCCTGAGTTGTCAGACGATTAAGTCTTTGTTCCTGAACTGATCCCTTCGCCACATGTGAATAAGGAATCATCGTCGGAGGAAGCCAGCAAGCGCGGCCAAAAATTGTATCTTCGTAGTTACCTGAAGTCGTATTCGTTGAGAAAGTATCACGCTCTGTAGTGTGGCCAATCGCCTGAAGACCAGTACCCATCGCAGTGAGAGGGAAAGCTGTGAATGTATTTAACCATGAGTCCTTGGCACAAGTCGGACATGGCGTGTAGTAACCAGATGTCGTCTGGATGAAGTAAACCTGGTCAAGTTCCACTTTCACTGTTTTCGCAGGAAGTGCTTTATCAAGTGTTACACTCATCTGGCCAAGAATAGAGTTCATGCCGAAATTAGATTGAATCGGAAGAACTTTTCCTTCATCAATATATTCAAAAGTGTCACCTTCCTGAGTAGCGCCGGAAGTAATTTCTTTTTCAACTCCGTTTGTATCATAGAAGCGGTGAGGAGCTGATTTTGATGAAACAGAAACTGTTTGTTGTAGAGGAACTGATCCTGAATCAATAGGTGGAGTATAACAATCGATTCTGACCGGAGCACCAGTGGTATCGGTTGTTGTCACTGTGTAATCGTAGGCCGGACAGTTGGCAATCATGTCCACAAGTTCAGTTCTATTACAACCGCATGTCGTATAAAGACGTTTCATCACGTTCTGGAAGTATTGCGTTTCAGAAGACTGAGATGATGAAGTAAGACAGTCAGTAGAAGCAGTATATGACTTCGTCATAATTTCATTATGAAACGGAGTCGTTGTCGCCTGGCCTTTCAGGTTCTGAATACAATAATAATCTTTTTTGAGCTGAGTGAAGCCTTCATCAAATCCGCCGCCAGTAGATCCACCTGATGTTGTTCCTGTTGTAGAGCCGCTAGATGTGCCACCAGTCGTTGGAACATTTGATCCGCAAATATAATAGAGTTGTGGATAATTGATATAAGCGAGAGGGTTCTGCAATCTTTCCTGTTCTGCAGTCTGAAGAAGTGAAGAGTACAGAGTTGAAGCATTTGGTTTTGTCGCACCATCAGTCACACACTGATTTTCAAGACAACAATCAAATCCACGAGCGCGACAGTCTGTGTTTGAACATGTGCCGGTATTTCCGCCAAGAGCATAATTAGGATCAACCTGCATGCTGAGGTTCGGAACTTTTACAATTGATGGTGGAACTTCATCAAGATTGAAACCGTTCAATTTAAAGAGTCTGACTTTTGTAGAAGTCAGCATCGCTGTACAGTTCGTACAAATATTGGCCGGATCATAAACTGGAGTTGGAGATGTTGAATCTACAACGTAGTTCCCATCATCATCCTGAACGCGAATAGGTTTGTTACAAACTGAATTTGAACTTGAGACATCGGGGAAATCCACACGGAAGTTTCTCACTGTACGTCTTGTTGCAAAGTCTACGTATGAAATCGGAACAACTCGTGAGCGGAGCTCAAAAGAAACTCCCGCAACTTTGTATGAAGAAATAAAGCAGTAAGTAGCGTTCGTGAAATTTGCTGAATCAGAGAGGTAAGTCTCAACAGCTGAACCAATCAGGTAAGCGTTGTTATAGTTTGAAACGTTGATGGTAATCAGATCAACTTTTTCGCCGAGATAATTCCATTTGAGTGGTGAAGAAGGAATGCCAGTTGAAGTGCCACTGGTTGTACCACCAGTTGTTTCAGTGCTCGCAAGATTGCCTTTGCTAACCTGAGCGGAAGGCATACACGACACGAGAAAAAATAGAGACAAAATGAGAAACCTTACATCCATGTTTACGGTGATCTCCTAATACCTTTTTCGGAGTTTCATACAGTTAGTTTATTCTAACAGAGGCAGGGAAAAAACTGCCTTAAGGGATTAACCCTGCGAATTCCTTCCATAGGTGAGATTTGTTGTCGGAAATAAAGCCAAAAAAAATGGGCGATTTCTAGTAGCTGAAGTACTTCGTCGCTGATGCAGATACAGGTTTATAGGCAGAGACAGAGTTCATGCCGAAAGCTGTGCCTGGCTGATAACCCGGAGTCGGCATGTAGAAACCGTAGGCCCCGTGGTAGCGGGCATTGAACATAATCCCGTCAGCGATCCCAAGAGGAGGTCGGCCGGCATTGTAAGGAGTGAAGTTATAAGGATACGGATTGAGCATTGAATTGTTCATTGGCTGCTTAGGGTAAAGTCCGTTGATCACAGTACCCATGATGTTTGAAACACCCTGGAGCATGATATCTCTTCTTGCCTGAGCTTCACGGTCATCCTCCGGAGCTTCCACTGGTGGAGTCTCTTTCGGTTTCACATTATTTGTCGTGATTGTGTCAGGAACCTGGTCATCAAAGAAACCACAAAGCTTCTGCTCAATCTCATTTACTTTTCTTGTGTCATCTTCACAGAGCGCTTTTGCTTCAGTTTCAGCAAGCGATTTAGCTTCAGCACTCTGATTGATCATGACAGCAATTTTCATATGGCTAGAGAGAGTGAGAGCTGATTCCTTATTCAGGACAGACTCATCTTCACACATATCCATCGTTGAATTAACAACGTTACAACCTTGTTTCACGTCTTTGAATTTCTGAAGAGCAAGGTTTCTGAACTTCATCGCATCCTGGTTTTCAAAGCTGATTCTTTCTTTCAGAAGGTTCAACTGGAAAATCTGGTCCTGAAGTTTTGATTTATCGCGATCAAGTTTCTGCCAACAAGCTTCTGAGAGAACATCATTCTGTTTAATCTCAGCTCTGCAAGTTTGTTCCTGCTCATCGAGTGATTTTGCATAATCAATAGACACGCGAAGGGAAGGGAGGACTTTGAGAAGTTTTTCTTTTTCAAGACCCGGAGTCATCTTCGGAATTCTTGCTTCAAGTTTAGCGATACAAGAAACAGCTTCAGTATAAAGCTCTTTACCTGCTGAACAGCTAGCCTGGTCTTCAGCAGACATCTCAGGAACTTTCTCAGAAGTTTCATTCCATGTAATCGAGAGCATACTCTGGATTTCATATTGCTGACGGAGTTTAGCATCACCCATCAGGTGGAAGAATTTATCAGAAGCAACACGGGCCTTTTTCTGGTTCTTAACGATGTTAAGGTCAGCAACAATTGAAGGGCCATCAAGATCCTCGAAATCATCGAGTTTCTGGATTGCTTTGATTTCATCTTTTGTAAGAATTTCTTTTGAATCAAACTTTCCGAATGCAGATTCAAGTTCAGTTTTCATCTGAGTGAATGAATAAGCTTCGTCACCTTCTTTAGGTGACTTTCTCTTGATCGCGAGTTTTCTCTTCCACTCTTCAAGATCTTTCTCAGAAGGAGGGTTGGCGTTTTTTACCATACCCATGATTTCTTCAGCAGCTTCCGGATTAGGTGAGAAGAGTTTCGGATCACAAGCACCTTCTCTTGGCAGACCGGCGCAAACTTTCTGCATACGACGTGAAAGATCCATCTGAGGAGTGAATCCTGGGTTGGCATCAGCGTCACGTAGTGCGAGGATAAATGGTTTTGTTGCAGTTCTTGAATCAAGAAGCACTTCAAGTGACTGGGCCGTATTAAGACTTCCTACGAATGATTTAGCAGCTACCTGAACAGCACCACCGTTATTTCCATTCGTTTTTTCTTT
>JBEIQF010000428.1:0-2685 GCA_040376635.1 Halobacteriovoraceae bacterium | reverse complement strand
TTCATCGTATAGATCTTGATTGAGGAAATCTGCGCCGGGAGAGTTTAGATACATATCTACGCATAAACGTTTGGAATAATTCAAACCATTTGAAAGATTTCCATTCCCACCAAAAAGATCAAGTAATTCAGTCTGCGCTGGTATTTTCCATGCATCCATTATCACTGATTTTAATTTCTCATTCATGCGGGCATAAACTTGGGTGAAGCCACCCTCAGCGTACGACTTATTCCAGCTCACTTTCAATTGCCCGTTGATCCAGTAAATTTCAACATGGCCATCCATAGGGGCAGGAGGAGCTTCCTTCAACCAGTTATTATTTTCGTAAAGTCGTTGGATCTCTTTAAGTACTTCAGGCTCACCGATAATGCATTTTGGAATAGGGGTGATGATGAATGTCTGAGGATCGCGCATGCCGATTAGCTTAGATTTGAGACTATAGTGCAGCTGAATGCGGTTGCGGTAAAAAAATCTATCCGGTGCTCCAACAACTTCAACTTCCGGTAGGGGCAGTTTCCTGAAAAGCTTTTTGAAGTTCTCTTTTTTGTATTCGAGTTCTTTTTCATAAGGCACATGTTGGTAGTGACACGAAGGACAAGTATCAAAATGAATACATTCCGGTTTGATACGTTCTTTTGAAAGTTGCGAAAAATCTCTCGCGCGCGCAAATACTACGCCTTTTTTCTCAGACATGACTTCTGCATCACCCATATCTCCAACCGCTGTTTTCGGGATGAAAGTGACTTTGTCAGAAAGTTTGCTAACTCCCTGTCCCAAGCTATCCATGCTGGTAATCTCGAAAGGCACAAATCGTCTCTGTCGCATGAACAATTCCTATATATAATTTAAAAAAAAGCGTAAAATCGGTGTCATGAACTATTTTATGGGAAGAATCCCTTTGATGCTTGAAATAATCATCAATGGTTTTTTCGTCCTCGTGTATACATTTCAGAAATCAGGACAATTACCCCATATCCTGGCCAAACTTCCGATGGATCTCATCGTGGCGCACGCTATATGGGTCATTCCTTTGGTTCTCTTCATATCTCTTGCTTCAAATTTCCTGAAAAGTGAAGGCTTTGAAGATTTTTTCCGCAGATATGTTTTTTCTCTCATCATCTTTATACCACTCCTCATTACATGGGGAGATATTGAATTCATTTATTGGCTTTCAGCAGTTCATCTCTTTTCGACAGTCATTTCTTTTTACGAGAAAGAAGAAGTCGCGCCTCAAACTTATGTAGGTACAAGTAGTTTTCTCTTCCGTCTGAAACTCGCTCCGGCCCAGGTCGTGTTGCTGTCATTCGGTGGATGGATTCTTCTTGGTTCTCTGATATTGATTCTTCCTGTGTCTGCAGCTCCGGGCAAAAGTATTGCTTTCATTGATGCACTCTTCATGGCGACATCTGCAACATGTGTAACGGGTCTGTCGACAATTTCTCTGCCGGATGAGTTCAGTATTTTTGGTCAAATGGTGATGCTTATCCTGGCCCAGGTTGGCGGTCTGGGAATCATGACACTATCCAGTTCGATGGCCGTTATCATGGGTAAAAACCTTCAGATGCGCGAACAGGTCATCATGCAGGACGTACTCGATACTTCGAGTTCACAAGAACTTTTGGGTCTGATTGTAGACATCATCCGATATACATTTGTGATTGAGTTCGTTGGAGCGATGATCCTTACTGTGGGATTCTACCAGGAAGGTTTTGAAATTGGTCAGGCCTTGTATTTTGGTTTTTATCACTCGATCATGGCTTTTTGTAATGCAGGGTATGCCCTCTTTAATAACAATCTTGAAGATTTTAAATTCGAACCGATCATTTCTATGACAATTGCCTTTCTCATCATTTTTGGTGGTATCGGATTCTCTGTTATGAAAGATATCGTGACGACTTTCAAGAGTAAAAGATCATTCAGAAATTTATCTGTTCACACGAAAATTGTACTTTCAGTTAATACTTTATTGCTGGCATTTGGGACGATTTATCTCTTCTTTGGAGAGTTTTTGCACGCCTTTGAATCGATGAGTATGTGGGAGAGATTTCAGGTTTCATTCTTCCAGTCGGTCACGCCAAGAACCGCTGGATTTAATACAATTAATCTGAACGCACTTCATCCGCACAGTCTGTATATGTTGATCATATTGATGTTTATTGGTGCTTCTCCCGGTTCAACCGGTGGTGGTGTGAAGACCACAACTTTTGCAGTACTACTTCAATCAGTAACAGCAACGCTAAGAGGTAAATTTGATGTGGAACTTTTCGAAAGAAGAATTCCCGCAGCGACTGTTGTGAAGTCGATTGCGATCTTCATTATCTCACTGATTATTGTGAGTGTTGGAGTTCTTATCATGATGAGACTCGAACCAGATAAGAGTTTTTTGGCCATTTTCTTCGAAGTGACAAGCGCGTTCGGTACCGTTGGTCTATCACTTGGAATTACTCCATTTCTGACGATGCTTGGAAAATTTACCATGGTTGTTATGATGTTTGTTGGCCGAGTTGGCCCATTAACTCTCGTGCTTGCTATTGGTTCGCGAGCTGTAACTGCAAGCAATGTTGAATACCCGGAAGGGAAAGTACTAATAGGATAAAGTATGATTATTGCCGTAATTGGTCTCGGAACGTTTGGTGCTAAAACAGCAGTGAGGCTTTTTGAAAAAGGCGCGGAAGTTCTCGCGAT
>JBEIQF010000393.1:0-2986 GCA_040376635.1 Halobacteriovoraceae bacterium | reverse complement strand
CTTTGAGTCCACCGTTGTTAGCTTTCTTTTGACTGCCAATATAAATTGCCCCCATCTTCACTCTCGCTCTGAAAAAGTTTATTGGTATACTTTTAGGGCATAAACCTTGAGAGAGTGTGGAAGCTAAGGCATTGAAGAGAGGAAAAATCTTCCTTTTTCGATCTATTAGCTGGGGGACCGGTATAATTGAACCGTGATTAAAATCACCCTACTTATCCTCATTTCCAGTCTCCTTCCACTCTCGGCGCTTGCCCAAAAGCAGAAGCAGATCCGTTACAGTAACAACACCGTTGTTTGTGTTGATGAGCTTGATAACATCGGTCATCTCAATTTCTTCACCTGGTCGGCGAAACAAATCCTGGATGCATTAGCTCAAGGTGAATTCCTGAAAGAAAAAGAATGGAAGACAATTGAGATGAATCCCGAGCTTGCCCTTCACATTAAGAAAGCCGCGGATCTTGGCTTACAAATTTCAGAAAGCCTCTGTCCGCATAATCCAAAAAGCCAGTCACATGGAGTCTATGGTTCTGACGATGAGGTCGATGCCGCCCGCCACTTTATCATGAGTGCTTACCTCTCATTCAAAGTCGGTAAAGAGAAAGCACGTCAATTTATGGCCGCTCACGAAGACTCTCAGTACGAAAATGCAAACTTAATGGATTACTATAATAACGAACAAGGTTTCAACTTCGGACAATCTCTGGTAAAGAAGTACGCAGAACTTAACATCCGAGGCGGAGGAACAAAATATTTTATCGATGACATTAAAGCTGAGATCACAAAACGCCACCGTTTAAACAGAGGCAATGCTTCAGACTTTATTGTTCTCACATCTGGCCCATCAGTTTGCGCTCAGACAAAATATCCAAATTTTTAATATGAAAAAAGAATTCAAACTAACAGATCCAAAGAAGGCCCCTGCTCGTCAGGTTGATTACGTCAAACACGAGATCAGTAAATACATCGCTCGTGAGAGAAGAAAAGAGCTGAAAGACAAAGCTGACTACTGGGATTTTGACTGTAAGCTCGGTAAAGAGATGATCAGTGCCTATGTTATTCACGTTGCTGAAATCAACAAAGGCATTGATAAGTTAGTTGCTCAAGGTGCAGAAAGTTTCTATATCGAGATTCTCGCGAAGCCCGGATACAGAACTAAGAAACCGGAGTAGTAGTTGCTGGCTTTTTCTTTCTAAGAAGAACGGCCATCACAATACCACCGATGAGTCCCATCACTCCGCCAACCAGAACCATTTTCTGATAAGCATTGATTCCCCACGTGACCGCTTCCTTGCAGGAAACACCGATGCTTGTCGGAGGATCAAAGTACCAGGAAACAACTCCAGGCGCGAAGAGTGCCGTAAGAGTCGAGCCTACAAAAAAACAAAACAGAACAATATATAAGTTTCTCATCCTCAAATCCTAGCAGATGAAAACGCCTGTGACAGGTGGGTTCTTTCATGACCAGGATTAACCTAGGTATAATTCTAAGACGTGTGATGAAGTGCCGCAGGAAATATTAATAAGTTACCCGTGCAGCGCCGCTCCATAAGCCTAAATTATTAAGCAGAAAAACCTGAAACCTTTTGGTAAACCTAACCCCATTCACACACACGTTTTCGGTTAAGGAGGCCACCCCCATGGCACAGTTAAATCCTAATACAAAAAATCAAACCCTCATTTCATGGGTTCATCAAATGGCCGACCTCTGCACACCAGACCAAGTTCTTTGGTGCGACGGTTCAGAAGCTGAATACGATCAATTGATGAATCAAATGGTCGCTTCTGGAATGCTCACAAAACTTAATCCAGAAAAACGCCCGAACTCATATCTCGCTCTTTCAGATGCAAGTGACGTTGCTCGTGTTGAAGACAGAACATACATCTGCTCTGAAGAAAAGAAAGATGCTGGTCCTAACAACAACTGGATGGATCCGGATCAGATGAGAGAAACTCTCAATCCTCTTTTCAAAGGTTGTATGAAAGGTCGCACGATGTACGTGATTCCTTTCTCAATGGGTCCACTCGGTGGAGCGATTTCTCAAATCGGTGTTGAACTCTCTGACTCTCCTTACGTTGTTGTGAACATGAAAATCATGACTCGCATGGGGACTGGAGCACTTAATGTTCTTGGCGATTCTAAAAACTTTGTGAAGTGTGTGCACACAGTTGGTATGCCGCTCGCTGCAGGCGAAAAAGATGTAAAATGGCCTTGTAACAAAGATACAAAATATATCGTTCACTATCCTGAATCACGTGAGATCTGGTCTTACGGTTCTGGTTACGGCGGTAACGCTCTTCTTGGTAAAAAGTGTTTCGCTCTTCGTATCGCTTCAACTATGGCGAGAGAAGAAGGATGGCTTGCTGAACACATGCTCATCCTTGGAGTTGAAAATCCTCAAGGCGAAAAACATTACGTAACAGCTGCCTTCCCTTCTGCGTGTGGGAAAACAAACTTCGCGATGCTTATTCCACCGACAGAAATGAAAGGCTGGAAGATCTCAACAATCGGTGATGATATCGCATGGATCAAACCAGGTCCGAATGGCGAACTTCGCGCGATCAATCCTGAAGCTGGCTTCTTTGGAGTTGCTCCGGGAACAAGCTTTAAAACAAATCCAAATGCTATGCACTCCGCTCGTGCCAATACCATCTTCACAAACGTTGCACTCACTCCAGACGGTGATGTGTGGTGGGAAGAAATGACGGATACTGCTCCAGCGAATCTTACTGACTGGACTGGACAGCCATGGACTCCTGACTGCGGAAGAAAAGCTGCTCATCCAAATGCACGCTTCACAGCTCCTGCAAATCAGTGTCCGTGTATCGATAAAGACTGGGAGAATCCAGCAGGTGTGCCGATTTCTGCCATGATCTTCGGTGGTCGTCGTCCGGATACAATTCCTCTTGTGTACCAGGCGAAGAGCTGGGAACACGGAGTTTATATCGCTGCTACAACTGGTTCTGAAACAACTGCAGCAGCTACTGG
>JBEIQF010000193.1:0-6491 GCA_040376635.1 Halobacteriovoraceae bacterium | reverse complement strand
CCTGACAGATGAGCTTGAAAAGCTTGAATCAAAGCTTGTGTTCAAGCACGTCAGCACGCTGTCTGAATTATCCCGTGAATTAAAACGCCATACATGGAATTTAGTTATCTCTCCGTATCACCTCGGAGGATTCAGCGCTGTAGAAGCGCTGGAAGTCACCCGTGCTCACAAACCTGATCTGCCTTTTGTCCTTCTTTCTGATGGGCTCGGAGAAGAGATTGTCGCCGACATGATGAAAGCAGGCGTGGAAGATGTTGTGATGAAGTCGAGAATTGAGAGACTGAATCATGTTGTGAACAGAGTCCTTCGAGAACATGAAATAAAAGACAAAGAAGCAAAAGCTCACAAGATTGCCAATGAAGCCTTTGCTGCCAAAGAGCAGATGCTGGCGATCGTGTCTCACGATATTAAAAATCCTCTGAGTGCCATTCATCTCGAAGCTCAAATGCTCCAGAGAGCAGCAGAGAGAGCAGGGAAGTCACTCCTCGCAGAAGAAGTGAAAATTCAATCGAGCCGAATCTTAAAAACGACGGATCGTCTGAAAAATCTCATCTCGGATCTACTAGATAAAAATAAATCAGAAAATGGACTTGCTCATCTTACAAAAAGCAACATGGATTGCATGAGGCTTCTTCAGGAAGTTCTAGATTCCATGAGACCACTCATCCAGGATAAGGAAATCACTTTAAGAATTTCGCTTCCGCCAGAAGCGAACATGGTGATTGACCGGAATAAAATGTTCCAGGTTTTCTCAAACCTGATCAACAATGCCATTAAATTCACTCCGGCCGGTGGGTACATTCAAATTGGCATGGAAGAAAATGAGAGTGAGTTTGTCTTTAATTTTGATGATTCAGGACCCGGACTTCAGGATAAAGAAATCAATAAAGTGTTTGAGAAATACTGGACGGGAAATACCACCGACTGCGCTGGAACGGGACTCGGGCTTTTTATCTGCAAGACAATCGTTGAGGCCCACGGCGGTCACATCTTCGTTGAAAATCTTCCGGAAGGTGCTCGTTTCCGTTTCACAATTCCAAAACCTATCAGCTCAGATTCAGCTGCTGTTCCCTATCTTGAAAACAAATTGGATCAACGGAAGAAAATATTCATCGTTGATGATGATGAGGATCTTCGAGAAGTCATCAGTTGGGCCCTTGGCAAAGAAGGATATGCGATTCATTCATTCGCGAGCCCGGTTGAAGCTCTTAAAGTGCTGAACAAAGGAAGACATCATCCGAATCTGATCGTTGTTGATTTTCACATGGATGAAATGAAGGGGAGTGAATTTGTTCTGAAAAAGAATGAGATTCATTTCGTGAAAGATTGTCCCGTGGTCATGATTTCAGCATCTCCGCAAGAAGTAGAAGATGAAGTACCAAGCGAACTTTATAGAGAAGTTATCACCAAGCCCATCGATTTAGAGGGCCTGGTGGATAACGTCAGAAAATTCTTATCTTAGTGACCTTTATTCGGATTGATCAGAGAGCGTAGCATCCACGCATTCTTCTCATGAACCTGCATTCTTTCAACCATTAGATCGATTGTTACATCGTCTTCTGCTTCTTCACAAAGCTGAATGATTTCACGACAAGTTGTCACAACTGTTTCGTTACCAACAACAAGATTATGAATCATTTCTTCCGCAGTCGGAATACTTGTCTCTTCCTTGATTGTCGCAACTTTCGAGAAAGAAGAAAAAGAACCTGGTGCAAACTCACCCAGAGCTCTGATTCGTTCAGCGATTACGTCAACTGCTTCGGCAAGATCCTGATACTGAGTTTCAAAAAGCGAATGCAATGATTGAAACATTTTACCAGTCACGTTCCAGTGATAGTTCTGTGTTTTAAGATAGAGCATATAAGAATCAGCAAGAAGTCTCGACAGGCCTTTACAGACTTGTTTACGATCTTTTTCCTCAATTCCGATATTCATCGTTGATGACGTAAATTCCGCTTCGATTTTGTTAGGCATGTCCTTCTCCTATTTTAAGTTGTCTTCATCACCCTCATAGTCAATGATCACAATTGCTTTTGAAGCCTTAGTGTATGAGACAGATCCATCCGGGAGCTTCTCGCCAGTTGCACCGGCCGATTCAAAAGCATCTTTCACCTTATATTCATCGTTCTGGAAAAGCTTACTTACTAAATTTGGTCGTTTCGCCATATTGTACGAATCGATGTCTTCCATTTCTTTTAAGTCTTCTTCCAGGTAAGTTTTAATCTTCTCCGCTCTTTCACTCGCAAGAATGATGTCGGACGTAGTTGCTTTACCACTTACTTTGTCCGGATATTCTTTATCTGCCCAAGTGAGAATTCTGATTTCTTCAATTTCTTTCTTCGATTTATGAGCATTTGAAATGAGCTCTTTCAGATGATTTTTACTTACGGTATCCAGGGAAGCTCTTCCTTTATTGAAGAAAACCGTTGTGTACTCAGTTCCGACAACTGCGGGAGCTCTGTTTTTTGCAGTTTCATTCGTCTTCGGGATCGTGGATGTCTGATAGCTTTGGTAGGCCTGTTTTTTTTTTTGCAGCGGGAGTAGTGCATCCAGCTGCAAAGATCAAGCTTATTGAGGCAAGTGCGAGCGAAACTAACATGCGAGATTTCATGATCCCTCCTGCGGACTTCTCTTCCAAATAATGAAAAGCAAATTGAAGGCCACTATTTATCTGACGATATTCATGAAGTTAGGAGTGACGTGAGACACTAGATTGGGGAACTTTACCCCTGATGCATTCTGAAAATTAACTGACCGATCCATTGCAAGCGCACATAAAAACAACAATCAGAGGTGGCACCAGACCTGCTTTATATCAAGTACGATTTCAAGCATCAGGAGGTATGTATGCAGAACGAAAACATTGAGAACCAAGGTCAGAAGACCGTGAAACCGAATCCTTCAAGATTTAATACCAACGTAAATCAAGGCCAGGAAAATGACAAAAATGTTAATCAAAAAAATCTTAGCAACCGAGACGCTGAAGTTAATCCGGCCGGGCTCGATCGTGATGAGATTGATCTTGACCGCAGCGGAGTTGGTACTTCCGATTCTTCTGACAAAAATCAACTCGATGCTGGAGCAGAGGGCAGCGAGAGTCAACCGACTCAACAAGCGCAGACTCAGCAACCTAAACAACCTCAGCAGAAGCCGACGCAACAGAATGGCGGCGCAGGTGCAGGTCTAAATAATTAGTAAGCAGATAATTCAAGACGTCAGTAGGATGTTTTGGATTGAATAGAGAAGAAGGGACCTAGGATTGGTCCCTTCTTTTTTTAGATTACAAAAGTCTAAGAGTGTCTTTCGTGAAATTTTCGATTTTCGTTTTCACAGGGCCCGTCGCACGTGACGAGATTTCTTTTAGGATCAACTGACCTTTCGAGAAATAATCTTTGCCATACACATCACCAGAAAATTCTTCCAATAAAGCGTTCACTTCGATTTCAAGTTGCGAGTTTCCGAGAGTCTTCAAATAGCGCTTGTAGGCCTCTTCTGCTTTCTTAATGTCTTTGAGTTCCTTGAACTCCCCCAAACTAACAACGTTCATATTTCCCCTCTAAATTTGAATCGAGAACATCATGTTCAGGATCCGTACCCCATGAATCGCAAACCTGAGGCCAAATTCTCAGTCGCAGTGTTTGTTTTTCGTTATGAAGCTCTTTTATAGGGCCAGATGCGGTTTAAAAAGGGGTTTGGATCTTTTACCTTGCGGTTTTGAAAAGATTACCTTTAACACGGGGAGAAAATCCTGAATAAATTACCGGTCTTACAGCATCTTTCTCCAGTGACATTATGCGCCTAAATGAAAAAGGGGAGCCTTTCGGCCCCCCTCAATGTCACTGATCTGTTTGGTCAAGTACTTCTTATGCGTTCTTTTTGAACCATGCTTTTGAACCAGTAGGATCTGGCTTCATTGTATCTGAGCCTTTCTTCCAGTTAGCTGGGCATACTTCGCCAGACTTAGCTGCGAACTGGTAAGCCTCAAGAAGACGAAGCGTTTCTTCAACGTTACGACCTACATCAAGGTTGTTCACAGTAGCTTGCTGGATGATGTTTTTATCATCGATGATGAACGTTCCACGAAGAGCAACTGAATCACCAACAAGAACTTCGTAATCACGAGCAATTTTCTTATCAAGGTCAGCAAGAATAGGGAATTTAACTTCGCCGATACCGCCCTCATTGCGAGCTTGTTTTGTCCAAGCAAGGTGAGAGAAGAATGAATCTACTGAACAAGCGATGAGTTCAGCGTTCATAGCTTTGAATTTATCAGCAGCTTCAGAGTAAGCGATGATTTCAGTTGGGCATACGAAAGTGAAGTCTAGTGGGTAGAAGAATAGAACTTTCCACTTACCTTTGTAGTCATCAAGAGAAACAGATTTTTTTTGACCGTTTTCTAGAGCATCTGCTTTGAAATACGGTGCTGGATTACCAACTAAACGTGCCATAAGGGACTCCTTACAAAAGAATGATTTAAACCAATTTCGAGATTGAAAAGTGGACATCGAAAATTTAGTCCTAAGTGTTAAAATTTTCAAGTCTAACTGCTTCCTTGCCCTTGATATTTGGATAACTCTGCCCATCTTTTGAAGTAGCTCTTAAAGGGTTAAATTTAACCTCAAGAAATCTATGAATTTTCCGATAAGTATGAGCAAAGAAATCAACTTCTCGGGCAAAAGGACCAAAATGAGTAATACTCCAATGGGTTATATTCCTAATCCAATCGTTATCGAACAAACAGCTCGAGGTGAACGTCAGTACGACATTTACTCTCGACTTCTCTTAGACAGAATTATTTTTCTGGGAACAGAAGTGAATGATACTGTGGCGAACTTACTCGTTGCTCAGATGCTTTTCTTAGAGCAGTCAGATCCTGAAGCTCCGATCCACTTTTACATCAATTCTCCAGGCGGATCAGTTTACGCTGGTCTTGGTATCTACGATATTATGCAACACGTGAGCTGCCCGGTTTATACATATTGTGTGGGTCTGGCCGCATCGATGGGTTCACTTCTTCTACAAGCAGGGGAAGCTGGTCACCGCTATTCTATGCCTCACTCACGAATCATGATTCACCAGCCACTTGGTGGTGCTCGCGGTCAGGCGACTGACATCGAGATCCAAGCTAGGGAAATCCTTGATCTCAAGAAACAATTGAACAACATTTACGTTAAGCACACTGGTAAGAAGTACGATGAGGTTGAGAAGGCCTGTGATCGTGACAATTACCTTGATCCAGGTCGCGCTAAAGAGTTCGGTTTGATCGACAATATTATTATCCCTAAGGGTAAAACAGCGAAGAAAGCTTAAATAGAAAGGGCGAATCATGAGCAAAGAGAAAGCAGGCGGATCTTACGGAAGTTTAAATTGTAACTTCTGTGGCAAATCCCAGAAAGAAGTAAAAAAGCTAATCGCTGGTCCTGGTGTTTACATCTGTGACGAATGTATTGAGCTCTGTAACGACATCATCTTCGAAGATTCAGTTAAGACAGTTGCTAAAACAGCGACTGATAACGTTCCTAAGCCGCACGAGATTAAGGCCCACCTTGATCAATACGTAATCGGCCAGGATCGTGCTAAGAAAATCATTTCTGTAGCGGTACATAACCACTATAAGAGAATTTCTTATAAAGCTTCTGCTCCTCGTGATGAAGAAGTTGAACTTGCGAAATCAAACATCCTTCTTGCTGGTCCAACTGGTTCTGGTAAGACACTTATTGCTCAATCACTTGCTAAGTTTTTGAACGTTCCATTCGCGATTGCGGATGCTACGACTCTTACTGAAGCTGGTTACGTAGGTGAGGACGTTGAGAACGTGATTCTTTCACTCCTTCAGAACTGTGATTTCGATGTTGAGCGTGCTCAGCGCGGGATCGTGTACGTGGATGAGATCGATAAGATTGCACGTAAGTCTGAAAACCCATCTATCACTCGAGACGTATCAGGTGAAGGTGTACAACAAGCACTTCTTAAACTGGTTGAAGGATCAGTGGCGAACGTTCCTCCTAAGGGCGGTCGTAAACATCCTCAGCAGGAATACATCCAGGTTGATACGAGAAACATTCTCTTCATCTGTGCTGGTGCTTTCGTAGGTCTGGATAAGATCATCGAGAAGCGTATGACGAAGTCAAAATCTGTAGGTCTTACGGCCCAGAATACGAATGAAAAGAAAGAGAAGTCTCACCTTGAAAATCTTGGTGCTATCGAGCCTGAAGATTTAGTGAGATTTGGTCTAATCCCTGAGTTCATCGGACGTCTACCAGTGACTGCAATGCTGGAAGAACTTGATGAAGCAGCGCTTTGTTCAATTCTTACTGAACCAAAAAACGCCATTGTGAAGCAGTATCAAAAGCTTTTTGAATTTGACGGTATTGATCTGGAATTCACAGATGATGCAGTTAAAGAGATTGCCCAAACTGCTCTACACAGGAAAACAGGTGCACGTGGACTTCGTTCTATTATTGAACAAGTTATGTTGGATGTGATGTATG
>JBEIQF010000303.1:0-4167 GCA_040376635.1 Halobacteriovoraceae bacterium | reverse complement strand
CCAACAGGCGACAGGCCTCACCGATATGTGTTTACGATCTATGCCTTAAGCAAAGACAACTTAAATCCACACAAGGATTCAATTGAAGAAATGCTCGAGGAAAACTGCCTCGCTAAATCTTCTTTTTTTGTCCACTACGCGCACTAGTACTTTGAGTTTTAATCTGCCAGTTAAGATGCTTCAGGAGTTCTTTGGAAACTGAAGCATCTTTCAGGTGGATATAAATCTGCGGATGAGTCGTCACATCTTCCACAAGCCAGTTTCCTGTTCCAAGCATGCATTCCTTACGATCAGCGATGATATATTTTGCGTGAGAGAAAGTGTGGAGAGGACCGAAGTGAAGATCCTCGATGCCGGCCGTTCGCATACGTTTTACCGTCGAACGGTTGGCCCAGATGTACGGTAGAGCAAAACTTGCGTGCTGATGAATGAATCCCTTCACCTTCACTCCTCGATCAAAAGCGCGGATGATGGCGTTTTCGATATCACGGTGGTTAAAGAAGTAAATGGAGAACTCGACATACTTCTTGGCCCGGTCAATCATATCAATCAGTACATCTTTAAAATCTCCATCTGCGAGGAATGGTTCTTTTAACGTAATCTCCCCGTGATGACCGCCTTCCCAGAGATGCTCAAAGTAGCGCATGAATTCTTTCGCCATCTTCGCATCCCGGATCAGAAGATTGGCCTCATTATTTTTCATGATGGACTGATTGGTGAGATTGGTTGAACCAAAGAAGACAATTTTTTTATCGAAGCAAAATCCCTTGGCGTGAGTGGAACCATACACAACTTCAACTCCAGCTGCTTCCAGGAAATCCGCCGTCACACGATTCCTGTCGACAGTCTCACGAAGTCCTTCCGTAAAGAACCTGATGCTCAAGGCATCACCTTTTTTCTTTTTTACTTCAATAAGCTTTTCAGCAATTTTGAAAGGAGCTGATTTAGCAGCATGTTTTCCGCCAGCACTGCCTATAGCAAAAGAGAAGGAAAGAATGTCGATGGAAGACTTCGCTTTAGAAATGAGTTCTAAAACTTTTTCGAGATAATCCTGATTTACGACGACAGAAAATTTTTGTTTCGCGCCCATATTGTCATTATGCCTTGTAAATAACTCTTTTACATTGAAGTAAACGAGTCAGAAGCAAACGGCAGCTCTCTTGCATCGATACTGCGGGACAATTTTACATGAAAGGAGTTTCAAGATGAATACCTCACAAGAAATCTCGCAGAAGACTACAGCAAGTGGTCCATTGCTGGAGAAAGACCATGGATATTTTAACAGTCAGACAGTGATGCTCTCTCCCGAGGAAGTATTTTCCTTTTGTCAGGAATCAGAGAACGTGAAAAATGTCCTCACTGACCTCCCCATTGATGTGGAGAATTTTCTGGATTTAAACCTAGTGAGCGCTGAGCAAACAGGAGCGAATCAATACAAAATTAAGTGGTCAAATAAAGCGAACTCTAAATTTTCGGGTAATGTGATTTTCCTTTTAACAAGTGCCCCCATGAATCGCGGAACCTACCTCACGGCCGAAGCGAGTTTCGCGAAGTTCAACTTCAGAGATGAAGGACCATCAAACCTTATGAACATCTTTCTGAAGCGCTTTAAAGCTCTTATGGAGACCGGAGAAATAGCAACGACGAAAGGTCAGCCGTCTGGTCGAGAAGAAATCAAATTACAATAGGAGTATTTATGAAAGCACTATGCTGGGAAGGCAAACACAATATATCAGTCAAAAACGTCAACGATCCTCACATCATCAATCCACACGATGCAGTCATCAAAGTGACGACGGCCGCGATATGCGGATCGGATCTGCATCTCTATAACGGAGTGATTCCGACGATGGAGAAAGGCGATATCATGGGACACGAAACCATGGGAGAAGTCGTTGAAGTGGGCTCCATGGTGAACAATATCAAAGTCGGTGACAAGATCGTCGTCGCCTTTGATATCGGTTGTGGTCACTGTCATCACTGCCAGGATAAGGAATACTCTGCATGTGACAATACCAATCCGAATTTTATGATTCCGGAAAAACTTTACGGTTACTCAGGTGCCGGGATCTTTGGATACTCGCATATGTATGGTGGATATGCCGGAGGTCAGGCAGAATTTCTTCGTGTTCCATTCGTTGAAACAAACTCCATCGTGATTCCTCCGGGGATTGAAGATGAGAAAGTGCTATTTCTTTCAGACATCTTCCCTACAGGATGGATGGCCGCTGAAAACTGTAACATTAAACCAGGTGATGTTGTCGCTGTCTTCGGCGCAGGTCCCGTTGGCCAGATGGCGGCCCGAAGTGCATTCCTTCTCGGAGCTGAACGAGTGATTGTGATCGATCACTTTCAATCACGCCTTGAAATGGCAGAAGAAGCTGGTTGTGAAACGATTAACTTCGATAACGAAGATTCAGTCACAGAACAGTTAAAATTCATGACTGGTGGCCGCGGTCCAGATGCCTGTATTGATGCCGTTGGTATGGAAGCTCATGGTGCGACTGTCCTCAATGCCATTGATACGATTAAACAGAAAACAAAACTCGGAACTGATAGACCAGACGGTCTTCGTCACGCGATCCAGGCCTGCCGTAAGGCCGGAACTGTTTCAGTTCCTGGTGTGTACGGAGGGTTCATCGATAAATTCCCATTCGGAGCTGCTTTCGGAAAAGGGCTCACATTCAAAATGGGTCAGACGCATACACAGAAATACATGAAGCCCCTTCTTGATAAAATTCTGAATGGTGACATTGATCCATCATTTGTGATCACTCACAGAATTAAAATCGATGATGGTCCGGCAGCTTACAAAAATTTCAACGACAAAAAAGATGAATGGATTAAAACCGTCATCAAGTTCCAATAGTACCTAAGTAGCGGAGACCTCATTCGGGTCTCCGCGTCTTTGTTAAGCCCCGGTCAAGAGACTGTTAAAGAACTCCCCACCACTTTTATTTTCAAAACGACTTCGCTACAAACCGTTGCATCGAAAACATTCTTAAAGAGGTTTAAAATGAAAATGCTAGTTGTAGCTCTATGTCTTGTTGTCTCTACTCTTGCTTCTGCAGCATCTGTCAAAGTTCTTGAACTCCCGGTTTGGGGAACAAAAACAGTTTCCGGCGAATTCGGTTGGAATGAAGAACTTAACCGCGTTTGGGTTGAAATTTCAGTTGATGATCTTCACTCAGGTGAAGACAGCAGCCCGGACTTCTACAGAACAAAAGTTGAAGGCCTTGAGTTCGATACAACGTCAAGAACAGCTGTCCTGACTGTTGATGGCCAGGCTTTCGAATGTGCAGCAGTTCGCACACGTGGCGTTCTTGTGTTCCGTCACAACTATCTTAAAACGACAGGCTGTAAGTTCACATCGAAAGTTGTTACTGAATTAGTAGATGATGGTTTTGAAATCAAGAAAGTTCAGAAGCTTCAGGTTTTCTTAGTTACTAAGTAATTGCTTCTTAAAAACAAGTAATCTGTTATTAGCGGGCATCTCATGATCTTTCAAAAGTCTGAATGCCCGCTTTTCCATATAGCGAACAACTTCTTCAAAATCACGAATCCCCATTAATGGATCACGCTGCCTCAAAGACTGATCAAACTCTTCATTTGAAGGCGAAGTAAATTTTCCGTTGTAATTAAATGGCCCGTAGATCAGAACTTTTGCCTCAGCATTCAAATTCTTCCCGAGCATATCCATCAATTCTTCACACAAATACCAAGGCATGATGTGAAACGTATTCGCCGTGAAGACGACATCAAAATTCCCATTCGGAAACTTATCCTCTCCTACCTGAAACTCTCCGGGTCCGATAATGTTCGGAGCACCCGATTCTTCAAGCCAGAGCTTAATGCCAATATGGTTTTCTTTTACATCAGACGTTACCCAGATCATGTGCGGAAAGTGAGGGGCCAGATAAACAGCATGCTGTCCCGTCCCTGTTCCCACCTCTAAGAGGCGCCTGTCATCAGACGTAATAAGTTCCTGCATCACTTTCAGGATGGGAATTCGGTTACGTTCACAGGCCGGTGAGAATGGCTTGGTCATACAAAAAGTATAGCAGAGGAATTTGTTTAGTGGTCAGAATAATGAACTTTGAGCGCAGGCTGATGGACCTTAGTTTTGTGATTGTCTCGTAATTTTATGGTGATCGTGATGAGTAGACT
>JBEIQF010000291.1:0-4391 GCA_040376635.1 Halobacteriovoraceae bacterium | reverse complement strand
TGGAGAAGTTGCCTGCACTGGTCTTCATGGAGCAAACCGTCTAGCATCAACTTCACTTCTTGAAGGCCTTACCTGGGGCTATATCGCGGCCGAAGATATCCTCACTTATCTTGATGACGTTAAGGATTACGACTTAAATAAAATCAAAGACTGGACGCTCGGGCACGAAGAAATCGATCTTGCTCTCATCTCTCAGGATCAACTCACATTGAAACAAACAATGTGGAACTATGTTGGTCTCTCTCGCTCGAAAAACCGCCTGAATCGCGCTCGTGCCATGTTTATTGAACTTCAGGATGAAATCTCGAAGTTTTATAAGAATGCTCAACTCCACGATGAACTGATTGGTCTTCGTAACGGTGTTGAAGTTGCTTTCATGGTGCTGAATGCATCTCTTCGTAATAAACAATCTGTTGGTTGTTTTTATCTGAAAGACTAGAAACGACAGTAAAAATTGTAGACGAGGTTTTGAGAAGTCTTAACTTTTGTCACATCAAACTCACCTTTGATCTCGGGTGAGATAATCATATTTCCATAAAACTCACGATCAGCTGATACGTTCTTTGGCGTGCGATCGACCATAATGTGAATGGCCCTTGAAGATCCATCATTTCTCTTCTGGAGATAAATCATTTTCGTTAATTTACCGACCGAAATATCAGAACGAAGTAATCGCAGTTTTTGACCATCGAGGATGATGTTCAGAGCGCGAGCATTGTTGAGAGTAAAGATATCCACAATCGTTTCAAATGACATTTCCTGCACTGGCAGTGAACTGTTCACATAGATTCCGTTCGTGATTTCACAGTTCGCCGTGGTCGTGGCAAAGCTTCTGAATGAAACCAATGTGAGAAGGACGAATAAGAATCTCATAGGGAAATTCTAGAGGCATCAGGCAGTCAGATGTGAATAAATGTAAAAATTACTAAGTGTCTGAGAGGGGCTTAAAGTATGAGTGGCCAAGGAGAACGAGGTTTCTCTTGATGAAATTACGGCGTTTTAGCACGAAATTCGTAGGGCGCTTAGGATTCCAACGACGAGGGTTGGGAAGAATGGCCGCAAATAATTGAGCTTCTCCCAAAGCAAGCTTCTTAGCAGGCTTCTTCCAGTAGTACTGAGCGGCTGCCTCAGCACCATAGATGCCAGGTCCAAGTTCAATTACATTCAGATAAACTTCGAGGATTCTTCGCTTATCCCATAGAGCTTCCATGAGAACAGTGAAGTAAACCTCAAGGCCTTTACGAATATAGGTACGAGAAGGGTAGAGGAAGACGTTCTTCGCAGTTTGCTGAGAGATGGTAGAAGCACCCATCTTCACTTTACGGCGTTTGTTAGCATCAATTGCTTTTGCGATCGCTTCAAAATCAAAACCATTATGAGAAAGGAATTTCGGATCTTCTGAAGCAATCACTGCTTTTTGAAGATGCGGTGAGATTTCATCGATTGAGACCCAGTCTTTATTAATCGGAACCCATTTACCATCAAGACCGTATTCAATCGTTCTGATGATAACAAGCGGAGTAGCATAGATAGGCATCCAGCGATACATGAGGACAGTCAAAACAGTAGAGATGAAAAATGCGACAACAGACCACAGGAAGATTTTATGAATCTTCTTTGCGGCTGGTTTGATTTTTGCGAATCCTCTGCGGATGTAACCCATATTTAAATCTTCAATTCAAAAAAGTGAGAAGTCTTAACTTTCAAAAATCCTTCTCGCTCGTAAAATGCATGTGCTCTATCTCTGATTATATTGCACGAGAGATAAATTGTACTTACCCCGTAAGTTTTTGCCCACTCAGTGGCCGCTTTTACGAGGAGAGAACCTGTGCCTTTGCTTCTCTCGCTTTCATCAACCACGAGGGCCTTGATCTCGACTTTTTTCTCTTCGATCAAGTCAGAAACCACCTCGAGATGAATCCACCCTTTAACGGAATCCTCACCACAAACCATGAGTGCATGATGAGAAAGTTTCATCAGCTCTTCAAAGCGAGTGATGAGCTCACTCATTTCGACTGGATAACCGAGCTGGTCCGACATTGCCCCGACCGCTTTTAAGTCATTGCGATTCATAGGCCTAACTGATGAATTCATTGGAAGAAGTGTAGCCATTTTTTTTATTTCGACCAGATGAGTATGAAATAAAAGCCTAAATTGCCAATCCGCAGCATTGCTGAGAGAATACCGTGGCTTTTTTACAGACTGTAGGGGCAATAAGAATGACTTTTCACTCTTAATCCCTTAGAACGATCCAACTTCAATACGTTTATAGGTGATTCATGAATCTCGACACAAAAAAATTCCAAGAGAAATCTCTCTACTTCACTTCTCTTGGATGCTCAAAAAACTTAGTTGATTCCCAGGTGATGCTTGGCCATTTGAAACTTGATGGTTTCAAGATCGCGACTGCACCGGAAGATGCTGAAGTGATCATCGTGAACACATGCTCATTCGTGGAAGCTGCAAAAGTTGAATCGATTGAAACAGTTCTCGATCTAGCGACTTATAAAGAAAACGGAAAATGTCAGGCACTTGTTATGTCAGGTTGTATGGCCCAAAGATATGCCGGCGAACTCGAAGCAGAAATGCCAGAGATCGATATGTTCATCGGAACTGGTGAATACCAAAAGATCGTTCCACTTCTTAAAGCAATGGAAGATGGAAAACTTGAAAAGAAATCATTCGTAGAAATTCCAAAGTTCATTCACACTGAATTTGATCCTCGCTTAAATACTTCACCATTCTATATGGCATGGTTGAAAATTTCAGAAGGCTGTAACCGTAACTGTACTTTCTGTATTATCCCGACTCTTCGTGGAAAACTTCGTTCTCGTACAGTTGATTCACTTGTTGCTGAAGCTGAACAGCTTGCGAAAACAGGCGTTCGTGAATTGAACCTTATCTCTCAGGACTTCTCTGATTACGGAGTTGATCTTGATGGCGGCGGTAAGAAAGAAGGCAAGAACCCGATGATCTATGAGCTTCTTTCTCGTCTTGAGAAAGTTGAAGGCATTGATTGGGTTCGCGTATTTTACTTCTATCCTGACGATCTTACAGAAGACGTTATGGACCTCATGGCATCTTCACCAAAAATTACAAAATATCTAGATATGCCGGTTCAGCACTTTGCCGATGGCGTACTCAAGAGAATGAATAGACGTGTAACAGAAGAAGTGATTCACCAGAAAATCAAAACTCTTCGTGAGAAGATTCCTGGAATCGTTCTTCGTACTTCAATCATTGTTGGTTTCCCCGGCGAAACTGAGGAAGACTTCGAAGCTCTTCTACGTGGTATCCAAACTGCCAAATTTAATCACCTCGGTGTATTTAAATATTCTGACGAAGAAGGCACTCCAGCTGTCCGTCTAAAAAACAAAGTTCCTCAAGAAGTGATCGATGAGCGCTTCGAGAAACTTTATGAAGCTCAAAAAGAAATTGCTCGAGAACTCAACCAGAGCTATCTGGGTAAAGTGATCGAAGTGTTAGTGGAAGGCCAGCATGAAGAAACCGAGCTACTCCTGCAAGGCCGTCATGCTGGTCAGGCTCCTGATATCGACGGAAAAGTGATCATTAACGATGGTATGGCGAAAGCTGGTGACATCGTTAAGGTTGAGATCACAGACGTTCTGGATTACGACCTCGTCGGTCGCATTGTATAAGATTTACCACCCCTAAATTCGATTCAAATTCCTTGTGTTAGAAGCAATTCAACACAAGGAATTCTATGCTTAAAATCGCCACTGCCGCTCTTTTAACTCTTTCCGTTTTCTCTGCCCATGCACGCCTTCAACTCATTCCGGATGTCGCTTCGACTAATGCCGGTGACAAAGAAGATTACCGTCTTGGTGATGAGTGGGGAAAAAAACGTGTTACTGAAGAAACTCTGAAAGCTGAATCAAAAGCATTCCAGAGAGCAGCTTCTGCAACTGCACTCTTGCCGGTTGGTGGAACAGGTTTCTATATCGGTAAATTCAATGGTGTTCACGTTCTTGCAACAAACCATCACGTTTGTCCTTCGGCGAGAGATTGTGAAGGGGATAAGGCTTCTTTCAGACTTCTGAAGAAAAACTATCTCATGAAAAAGCTTTTTATCTCTGAGCCAAATATTGATCTGGCACTTCTTGCACTTGAAGTGCCTGCTGAGGATGAAGCCGCTCTCGCTAAAGTAGCGAAAAACTTTTCTTTCAAGAAATCTCTGACGAAAGGTCAGGAACTCATCACTGTTGGTTTCGGTATCGGCGGTAATCCGCAGAACTACATGATGGCGAACAAAGATTCAGACTGTAAGGTCTTCTCTAAGACAAATGAGTTCAAGCACCTTGCGGATACGGATGAATTCAATCCAGCTGATTACAAAGCTTGGTCGTTTGCTCACGCCTGTGACATCTCTC
>JBEIQF010000397.1:0-2971 GCA_040376635.1 Halobacteriovoraceae bacterium | reverse complement strand
CCACCTTCCTGGGCCATGACGATCGCCGTACGCGATTCAGTAACTGTATCCATCGCAGAGGACGCGATCGGAATATTCATCGAAATGTTTTTTGAGAATTTCGTTTTGAGTTCGACTTCTGTCGGGAGTACTTCGGAGTAATTGGGAACGATGAGTACATCATCGTAGGTAAGAGCTGAGTCTTCGGTATAAAACATAAAGCTATCCTTTGATTACCAAAGGATAGCCGATTTATGTGAATTTAAAAATGGGAACTATATGCGTAGAACGTAGCCCAAGTTCTTGAGCGTTTTGATGTGTGTCGAGAAAGGTTTTAGCTTTCTACGAAGGTTCGAGAAGTGAGTATCGAGGTTGTTCACTTCAACGTGCACATCTTTCCAAAGCATATGGATGAGATCATCTTTATGGATCACTCGGTTCGGGTTCTGCGAAAGAACGAGAAGGAGTTGGTACTCTTTCGGCGTCAGACGCACGGCCTGATTGTTCAGGATAACCTGATGGCCATCAAGATCAATCACGAGGTCTTTAAACTTAATCACCTTGTTGTTCTGGAGATTACGTTTCGATAGAGAAATACGGTTTCTGATACGAGCAACTAGTTCTTCTGTCTGAACAGGTTTGAGCAAGAAGTCGTCCGCCCCGATCTCTAAGCCTTTAACACGGTTCCCAATATCTGAGTCCCCTGTAAGGAAGAGAACCGGAAGGTTCTGCTTCGCGCGTTTAACCTCTTCATACACCTGGAAGCCGTCTTTGCCTGGGATGTGAAGGTCCAGGAGTATTGCGTCCGTGTGGTTGTTCCGGATGAACTCTAACCCTTTATCAGGTTCGGTAAACGATTCTACCGTGAACGAATCTGATAGGGAGCTCGAGAGAACTTCCAGAAGGTCTTTGTTGTCGTCAATGATTGTTACATGCATTCTAGTCTTTTCCATGACCGTATATTAAGGCAGGTTAGGATAGAACAGAAACTCAAGATATCTTAAAAAAATATAGCAACGCGTCGCGCACTCGAAGTGTTCGATTTAATAGGCTTTATTAACGTGATTCTAATATGTTAAAACCACGTCATAACCCCTAGTAACTCTTCAGATCTTGGATTAGTGTCTCTAGTTCTTTCGAATACTTAGGCTGCTGAGTCGCGTGACTCTTAAGGGATTCAGTAAACTCATGATCATTTTTCATAGTAGGGGCCGTAATTTTTGGCATAGTTGGGGCAACTACTTGAATGCTAGCTGGTGCTCTTGGCGCCTCTAATGGGGCCGTTTTCTTCCAAGATGTACCGTAAATTTTGATAGGGACAGGGGCCGCTTCAAATTTTTTCCCGACCATTTTCTTATAGTATGAGTGCGCTGAACCCGGTTTAACCGACGCTGGTTCACGAGTACTTGTCATGAAAATGATTTGGCCTTTCTTTACACTCTTGTCTTCGTTCACAGACGCAATTTCTCTCTTAGGAGCTGCCTCTTCTTTGATCTTTTCCGGAAGTTGTTTGAAATCTCCGAGAGCTTTTTCAAGCGACGCAAGTCCAACTTTAGTAGGACTACGTGGAATACCATTCTCAACTTCAGGATCCACCATAGTGAATGAACCAGCCGAAACGGTATATTTCATGTTCTGATCAAGAATGTTTGAAACTTCCACTTCACCATTCACAACAAGAAATTGTGAGCGTGAAGTTGCCTGGTCGAATGTTGTGATGAATTCACCCTTCCAGAAATTCGCGTTCCCGTTAGCTGTTGTAAGTGCAAGTGGATAACGAGAATTCATCGACTGAATCCACGTCTTACCTTTTTTCAGCTGAACTGATTTATTGAAGAACTTCAGATGCGACCCACCAGTGAGGTGATAAGTAGCATCGTAGTAATCATTCAGAGTGATAGTAGCTCCCTCTTCAACCATAACTTCCGCTCTGTCTTCCAGATGAGAGTTAAGTTTTAGCTGTGAGGTTTTCCCATCAGGAGAAACCATGAACACAGTCCCAGAAATTTCTACAACCTGTGCAACGGGCTTGGCCCACACAGAAAGAGAAAGTGAAAGGAGTAAAAAACTACTGCTTAATTTTGTAAGAGATGTCTTCATAATACCTGCTTAGAATTTTCCATTCGTCTGTGTTTCTGTATTTAAGGCGGAACTCTTCTACAGTGACTAAGAACTTTTTATGTTCACCCTGGTTATACTGAGAAAGTGCAAGCCAAAGCTTTGCCCCTCTGTAGAATTCTGATTTCGGATAATTTTTTACGAGGCGATCGAGATACTTCTCAGACCAGTCATAACGTTTTCCAGTTTCAAATGCAGCAACACCTGCACCGAAAAGAACACGATCACTTACAAGTGCATGTTTAGGAAAACGATTGATCAGCTCACTATAAAACTGAGCTGATTTTTCATAATTCTTGAAATGGAATTCTTTCTCGCCGATCGCAAGAAGTTTTTCAGGAGTCCATTTATAGATTTCGTAATTGACGAGATCATTTGTATTAGTCTGAGGAATACTTGCAATTTTGCGCTCAGGAGCTGCTTCTTTTTTTACCTGAGATTGAGAAGCGAAATATTTATTCTTCGATTCAAGTTCATTGATCTTGAATTCAAGATCAGAGATCTTCACCTGAAGAAGACGGTTCTCTTTTGCGAGTGAGAGAGCTTTCTTCTCATACTGTAATTGAGCATCAAGTTTTGCCATCACAGTCTTGTCCATTCCACCCCATTTCCAGAGGGAAAATACGAACCCGAAAGCGAGTAGAGAAAAAATGAATAATACCTTCATGAGTTTCACCTTATAGAGCATTGGAATAGCTCATCTTTGTATCGGTAAATTAACTGGAATCTTTAGCTAAAGAATTCTTCGCTTGAATCCGATAAGTACCAAAGGAGTATTTACTATGGTTTTTCGCACACTTGCCCTGTCTCTCCTTTTTATTTCAACACTTTCCTTCGCCCAAGGTAGAAAACCTGCGGTTGAAGATTTTGTTGG
>JBEIQF010000056.1:0-13222 GCA_040376635.1 Halobacteriovoraceae bacterium | reverse complement strand
GTTGACAAGAATTCCTCAAATACTTAATATGAACGCTCTAAATCGACATGTGGGCGTTTAGCTCAGCTGGGAGAGCGCTACCCTTACAAGGTAGATGTCGGGGGTTCAATCCCCTCAACGCCCACCATTTTTTCCACATGTCATTCCCCTTTCAGTAATATCAACCCAAATACGGCCTTCCGCGTTCGTTAACACTTTCTTTAAATATTCAGGCTTCGTTAATTATAAATTGTTGAAATGATTGATATTTTGCATTCCGCTAAGCCGACTTTTGTTAGATACTTTATAATATCTAGGACGGCCGGATAAAAGTATTCTTAAGCTGATAAATTTTTTCTTTAGAATGTTCGGGTAACAATTTAGAATGGTACAAGTATGAAAAAGACGATCGTAATAATTGAAGACGAAAAAGAAATTGTTGAATCACTCAGATACCTTCTGGAGAAGCATCAGTTTACTGTTATGGCCTATCTTTCTGCGGAAGAATTTTTTTCAGCAAAAACTCGCCCTGACCATTGTGTATACCTAGTGGACTGGAATCTTCCTGGCATCAAGGGAATCGATATTATTCGTACGATCCGTCTTAAAGATAAAATTTCACCTATTTTCATGATGTCTGCCTATAACAAATCTGATCAGATCATCGAAGGTCTACAGAGTGGTGCAGATGACTACATTACAAAGCCATTCAACTATGAAGAGCTTCTGGTAAGAGTAGGAAATGCTCATGCAAAAGTAAGTTCACTTCAGGACAACCTGATGAACGTGGGTCTTAAATTGATTCCTGAAGCTCATTCTGTGATGAAAGATGGCGTGACTGTGAACCTTACGTCGCGTGAATTTATCATCTTCAATCATCTCTATAAGAACCAGTCAGCTGCCAGCACTCGTGAAGAACTGATCAATCAGTTTGATAAAGAGATGGATATGACAGCAAGAAACATCGATGTGCACATTTTCTCACTTCGTAAGAAGATGAATAAGATCGCCATCGGTATCGAGACTGTTTGGGGTACTGGTTACAAGATCGTATTGTAATTCCTAGAACAACATTCTTAGTTCAACTTCAAAGCGTGACTGATTAGGCACGTTCACACCACTTAGTGTTTTAACTAGATTCACGTTGATTTGTGCCGGAAGAATAAATTGTTTCTTCAGGAATGGTGTAATTGATGAGAACGAAGTTGTGAGTTGAGCCTGGTGTTCCATCTTGTGAGTGTTATAAGCAAGATACTTATCAGCGTCACCAAACTCAGATGAATACTGTGAAGAACCCTGACTCATAAATCGGTATACAGGTGTGAATGAGAACCAGTCATTTACTCCAACTGTAGAACTGAATGTCAGGTTAACTCTGTCGCCATATTTCACATCAAATTGACCACTCTGAGATGAGAGCTGGAAGTCTCTTGATTCTGGAACTCGAAGAGTTTTTGAAGTAGGGGCTTGATATGTGTAACGAAGTACCGCTCCAAATGAGAGCTTATCGTTCACGACGTAACCCGTAGCTGCTTCACCGAAAACATCATATTGACCGTCGCCGAAGCCCACGTCCTGAAGGATATCCGGATCATCCTGGTAACCAGTAGGAAGAACAACACCTGGGTAAACCATGAGTCCCCAAATACCACGATCAATGGCCTTGTACATAAAGCCAGTTTCCATGTCGCCGTAGCCTTTACCGTACCAGTTTCCAATCGGCTTATATTTGTAGTGATTCGTAATAACAGATTGAATGGCACCTTCATTAGCATCGATCATGTTGCGCAAGTTCTGAGCTACGATCTGGTTCTGAGTGCCGCCTGACTGCTCAAGTAGAGCAGCTGTTTGCTCATAAGTATTACCAGCTGTACGTTTGATATTCGCATTTACCTGGGCATTGTAATAGGCAAGCTCGCCGTAGAACATAACCTTATCAGTAACACCGTATCCAAAGCCTGTTCCCTGAACGTTGAACTGGGCCTCAGCATCCACCTTATATTCACCAACCACAAGGTTACTCATCGCCGTTGGATCTAAAACCGCTGCCAGAGATCCACCTGTCATTTCATCAAGTGTATTACCATCTACTTTGAACTGGGCACCTAGACTCGTCTCCTGGCCTGTACCATTGAAATTTGATTTAACTTTTGAGGTTGTTACATTTCTGTAACCAATGATCCTCACACCTTTTGGAAGAACCTTCCAAACCTGTGCGTGGAGTGCAGTCGTTGTCGTTAATAGAAGAAAGCATAAAGCTAATTTCATTTCCAAAATCCTCATCAGTCTTGTTTCACGGATTCTAGCTGTTTTTGCGGTGCGTTTGAAGTTTCTACACGGTGGTATGTAAAAAGGTAAAAGACCCTGTTAGAAATTTTTGCACAGCGTATAATTTGCTTGAAAATATGTAAATTCAGTGGTTTGGAGCCGATAATGTCTAAACAGATCCTATTTCTTATCGTCATGCTTCTGGTTTCAGTAGCTTGCGGTAAGAAGAGCACCATTAAGAACAGTGTAAAGGCCGAGAAGCTGGCCTGTTCCTATGGTGACTGTGAAAACATCATCCACGACGTGACTTTCCCACTGGATAATTCCGAGCTCGCATTCACTTCGCCACTTCCAGGACTCGGTCCAATTGCCGGCGGGATCTTGAAATTCGTAGGTGATATTTTCGCCAAGAATACTAATATGGGCCGCATGGAAATGACTTACGTTCAGCCAATTCCAGGCGACATTCCTGAAAATGTAAAATCAGTTCGTCTGAAAAGATTCTTTTTCTACATGAAGCCTGTGAATAAAAAGAACACATCACTACGCAGTCAGGTGATGGATTTGTTCTCACGTTATATTCTCGGGAAAGGTCATACGACATTTAAATTTCTGGATAAGCTTGCAGTAAGACTTTCTACGACCAACGTTGAAGACGCAAACACATTTGTTCCTTCTCTTATTTCAAAACTTGATTCTCCGGAAGTGGCGGAGACGCTTGAGAGTGTTTTCAAAAAAACATTTAGGCCGGACAGAGTTGTCGATACTGAGTTAGCTCGTGAAATTATCCTTTTGAAATATCATAAGAAAACGAAGAGCAAGGATGTAACGAACAAGCTTTACGGACAAATCCATTAACTGGAAACGACTGGTGATTCGAAAGAGCTGAGAGATTTTTTCCTCGCTCAAAAAGAACTGAAGCAATACTACAAACGCGTTCTCCTGTTTGAGAATTCAATTCTTATTGAACTTAAGAAAGATTCTATGAGCAACATTACTTTCCAAAATTTCATGGAAGAGAATGCTGAAGTGATTGATCAGACGTATAAAGTTAATTTTATCGATACATGTACAGAAAACTCATGTCTTGAAATCAATGTTCCAGATATCAATCTTGTCCCGATTGCCCGTAAAGGAAATTCTCTCAAACTGGAATCCATTCTTGAAGCGGACAACGTTCCTGAGTCATTCAAGTTAAAAGGATTCGTGGAATTTGAGTTGAAAGTTAAATCGCCGATCTAGGATTATTTAACGGAGCTCGCTTCCACCTCAATTCCGAATTTTTTGCCTTCTTCATTGAGAATGGATCTTACTTTCTGTTGCGGATACATAATCCCGACGACACTCACTTTTGTATTCATGATGTCGAGCTTACAGCTATTGGTGCAGACGAAGTCGGCAGAGTAGGCCTCAAAAACTTTGATGGGCGTCTTATTGGCGAATTCAGAATAGAAGCTAAAGAAATCGACAATTTTCTCACGAAGTTTTGCCTCTAGTTGCTCTTGCGTCTCTTTCTGGAGATTATAAGTAAAGAGGGACGTATTGCGGGATTTACCGTTGAACGATAGTTTGACCACTCCACTGGAGCGAATCTTCATTGTGTTCTGAAAGCATACTGGGCAATACATATTAAAATTATAAAGGGTTTCTTATGAATAATGAATACCGGGATATTATTTCTTTTGATGGCACTCTTCTGAAGTGTCTCATCAGAGAAACCGGAAGCAATAAATGGTTGATCGTTACCCACGGTCTTGGTGAGCATTTAGGGCGTCATGAGTTCATTCTTAAGTTGTTTTCAGCAAACTACAATATTGCCATTTATGATCTTCGCGGTCACGGTCGCAGTGGGGGCAAACGCGCATGGGTCAATGACTTTCATGATTTCATGAAGGACCTCCAGAGTGTCATCGATTTTCTCAAAAAAGATTTCAGCATGACGAATTACACTCTATTCGGTCACTCGATGGGTGGACTTATCACTGCTGCTTATCTTCAGAACATGGCCTCTAAGGATTTTTATCCTGATAAAGTTTTCTTAAGCTCGCCTGCAGTTGCTGGCCCGGGTGTTATGGGGCACGCCTTTGCTCTTGCACCGATGATCCTCTTTGATGGACTCACAAAAGTTCCGACTTTGCCTCTTCAGGGAATTCTAGATTTAAAGAAGCTTTCACATGATTCAAGAATCTATGAGAGCTACATAAAAGATGAATTGGTTCAATTAAAGGTTCATTCGAAACTCTTCTTTGAGATTCTGAAAATGGGGCGAGACGTTTTCTCAAGACCATTACGTGCTGAATGTCCGCTGTTCGTTTCAATTGGAACGGACGATGCTCTTGTGCACCCGAAACTTCTCATCAATTACTTCAGGGATGTGGAAAAATCAGCACAACTCAAGATCATTGAGGGTGGTTATCATGAGCTTCACAATGAAGTGGAAAAATACCGCAAGCCTTATCTCAATTTTTTAAGACAGTCGCTTACGGGTTTATCGTACGAATGATTCTAGTCTTTTAATTCTTTCAAGTGCCGGTGGGTGAGAGTGATAGAATCCTGAATAGATTTTATCCGTCACTACCGGGCTCGCATTCTGCTGATAAAGCTTCAGTAATCCAGAAATCAGATATTCAGGTTTTGTTTCACCGGCCGCATAAGCATCAGCTTCGAATTCACGCTTACGTGAAATATAAGAGGAGATCGGCCCAAACCAGAACGTGTAGACAGGAATCGCCTGAAGGAAAATCAGGAACAGGGCACCCGGAGAAATCACGCGAATGAAATGTCCTGAGAAAAACCAGCTCTGGTTAGAAAGTGTTCCCATGAGCCAAAAACCGAAGAATGAAAGGATGAGGGAAGTGACGAGTGATTTAGGAATGTGCTTAAGTTTCATGTGACCAAGCTCGTGTGCAAGGATCGCAAGAATTTCGTTGTTCGCGAGATCTTTCAGAAGAGTATCAAAAAATACGACGCGTTTATTTTTTCCGAAGCCTGTGAAATAAGCGTTACCGTGAGAGCTTCTTTTCGAAGCATCCATCACAAAAACTTCCTTCGCGCGAAATCCTGCGCGAGTCACAAGATTTTCAATTCCAGATTTCAGTTCTTCGCCTTCGAGTGGTTTAAACTTGTTGAAGAGAGGAGCAATGACTGTCGGATATAGCCATACCAGCGCAAACTGAAAGGCCGTCATAAAGATAAAACTGACGAGCCACCACCACTTACCAGTGCTGTTAAAGATGAAAAGAATTCCATATAGAAGTGGAACACCAATTAATGTTCCGAGGACAATCCCTTTGATGCGATCAATGAAAAAGAGTTTTGGAGTTGTTTTGTTGAAACCAAATTTTTCTTCCAGAACGAACGTAGAGTAGAGGGCCCACGGAAGACTTAAGATGCCCTGAATCGCAAAGAAGCTGAAGAGGAAGAGAACTTCCTTGTGCATGCCTGTCGCAGGAAGACTCAGGTAAAGTTTCTCAGCGCCTCGAACTGGAAACCAGGCGAAAAGCAGGATGATATCCCACACAAGTTGTTTCTGTCCGAATCTCAGTTTGGCCGTCGCATAATTCACGGCCTTCTGATGGTCATCAAGTGTCAGGAAGTTTTGGAACTCAGATGGAACATTGCCGCGATGCTGGTGGAGAGTAGTCACCTGACGACGTGAAAGGTATATTTCAAAGATGTGATTCACAATCACAAAACAAAGAAAAATAACCTGAGTATAGTAAGTATAAAGGCTGTTCATAATGATCCTGGTAAAAACATTCTACGCTTACAATGATCTCCGAAATTATAGCTATCTCATCCTTGATGATAAGACGGGAGACAGCTGGGTCATCGATCCCTATGAAGCGAATCCAATGATATCTTATATCAAGAAAAATGGCCTCGTCTTGCGCGGAATCTTAAATACTCACCAGCACCATGATCATATCCGTGGTAACGCACCTCTAATGGAGGCGTTCAAGACCCAAGTGACGAAACTTCGAAGTGCGGAAAAGATCACCTTAAATGAGACATTTTCTCTCGAGAGTCTTGATACGCCGGGACACACGATGGATCACCAGGTTTTCATCTGGAAAGAACGCGAAAAACCACTGGCCCTCTTTTCAGGCGACACTTTATTCAATTCTGGCGTCGGGAACTGCCGTAATGGGGGAGATGTGAATTCTCTTTTTACGACTACCGCTGAACTCATGAAGCTTCCGGAGAGTACGATCCTTTACCCCGGGCATGATTATCGTAAAAGGAACCTGGAGTTTGCTCTGTCTGTTGAACCAGAAAATAAGATCATCAAGGCAAAACTCGATTCACTTTCAGGCCACCCGACTGAAGAAATGGCGCCAGTGACCCTTGGGGAAGAGAAGAAGGTAAACCCTTTCCTTAGATTAAAATCAGACGAGATTAGACAAACGGTCAGTAAGCCAGATACAAATGAGAAAGAACTCTTTATTCAATTAAGATCTCTACGAGATAAATGGTAAGAAAGGAAAACAGTCATGGCGAAAAAGAAAGCGACAAAAAAAGTAGCTAAAAAAGCTGCAAAAAAAGTAACGAAGAAAGTAGCAACTAAAAAAGTGGCAACAAAGAAAGTTGCTACGAAAAAAGTGGCTACGAAGAAAACTGCAACGAAAAAGGTAGCAACTAAAAAAGCTGCTCCAAAAAAAGCGACGAAGAAAGTGACTCCTAAAAAAGCTGCTCCAAAAAAACAATCAGCAGAAGTTGTAAAAGCACCAACTCTTCAAATCGGTGACATTGCCCCAGATTTCACTCTGCTTGATCAGAACGGCAAGGAAGTTTCCCTTCATGACTTTAAAGGCATGAACGTTCTCGTTTATTTTTATCCAAAAGCGATGACACCGGGATGCACAGTTCAGGCATGCGAACTGACGAAATCTGAATCTAAACTAAAAGAAGCTGAAATCGTGGTTCTTGGAATCAGCGCTGATCCCGTTAAATCTCTCAAGAAGTTTGAAGAGAAGGAAAAGCTGAATTTCACGCTTCTTTCTGATCCAGACCACAAAGTGATCGAATCATACGGCTCTTGGGGACCTAAAAAGTTCATGGGAAGAGAGTACGATGGAATTCACCGTCAGAGCTTCTTAATTGGCAAAGATGGGAAAATTGTAGGAGTCATGCACCAGGTGAACACAAAAACTCACCATGATGACGTTCTGAACTTCTTTAAGAATCTTTAATGACTTCTTCTTGCAAGACATCCAGGCGCATCTCGGTCTGGAGTCTTGCAATGAGTGCTTTCAGGTTTTCTCTCGCTTCGATCGGACATCTCACATCAATATCCCGGTATGCCCCTTTCAGAGACTCATCCACCGTAGAATAGAAGCACAGGCCCTCGTTAGATTCGAAGGTAAAGTACACAAAGTAAGCGTCGTCCTTAGGGACACGAAGGCGTGTATAGTAGAGCTCTTTGGTCTGTTGATAGGTCTGCGACATAGATTCCTTGACTAAGAAGGATTAGGAAATAAAATATAAGATAAGGAAAGTCAAAAAATTTAAGAAGTTATGTCATGGAGGACGCTTTGAAATATAGTTTGATCCCTTTAGCGTCAGTGTTAATCCTAAGCTCATGCTCTTGGTATAAAGATCTCGAACGTTCACTCGTAGCAGACGACGAAAAACAAATGAAGCGATCACAGCGTCCGGTTTCGCGCGCGCAGTACGATCAGCTTCTTGTTAAGTACGAAGAGCTATCTAAAAAATACGAACAACTAAAAGAACAGCCTAAGAATAGCCAGGGAAATCTGGTTGATGAACTTCAGAAAACTCAGAGTGAAAATTTCGCTCAGACTTCTCCTAATGTTGAAACGGAAACTGTAAATCTTTTTCCACCGGCAGCAGGTGATACACAATCACAAGCACCAGCTACGATTGAAGTTCCAGCTGATATCGAATCACAATTAAGTCTTTACCGTCGTGGTCTTGCTCTCAAAGCATCAAACCCAGGTGAAGCGACAAAAATTTTCCAGCAACTTGAAAATCAGGCCATCTCACCAGTGAAAGCGAGAGCAAAATTCCAGATCGGAGAAATGCTTCTTGGTCGCGGTCAGTATGATCTTGCTCTTCAGGTTTTCGAAGACGTTATCAATAAGAACTCAGAATCCGGAATTGTTCTGGATGCTCTGAAATATGCAGTCGTTGCGAGTGAAAAACTTGGCGCAACTGCGAAGAGAGATCAATACGCTTCAATGTTGAATGACGTATTTGGTTCTCAAGGTCAGGGAATGTAGTGAGAAAAGAAAGTAAAGTTCTCATCCTTATTGCACTTCTTCTTGCAAATACAACTTCGCTTGTAGCGCAAGACGACCTCAATGATGAGGATCTTCAGACTTTACTTAATGATGACAAACCTTCGACTTCTTCTTCAAACGAAGTTAGCGAAGTTAATGAAGTCAGCGAAGCACCTAAATCAGAAGTTACAGAAACTCCTGTAGAGAATGTTTCTTCTGAGACTGTTGATCTGAATGCACTTGAGAATTCCGACACTCCTGTGGCAGAAACACCTGCTGAGACTCCGGTTGAAACTCCAACAGATACACCTTCAGAAATTTCTGACCTTGAAGCTGACGACACAATTGAAGCTTTACCTTCAGATACCTCTGAAGAGAAGCCTGTTGAAACGATCGCAACTCCAACTCAAACTCCGTCCGATGACCTTGAAAGCATCAAGACTGATATGGGTGAAGAAAATGCTCCGAAGAAAGAAGACTCAGCACCAATCCCAAGCACTATTGCAGCTCCTACTACTGAGCCAGCTGTCTTTGATGTTGGTCGTGAAGAAAGAGATCTCCTTGGGCTTGCACAGAATATCCAGGGACAAATCACAGATCCTGAATGGAATGAAGTTGCTACTGCGGCCAAAGTCGATACTTACACAGTTGTAAAAGACGAATGGCTATTTAAAATCTCGAAGAGAATTTTCGGTTCAGGCTATTACTATCCGAAAATCTGGTCACTCAATACATTCATCACAAACCCGCACTTCATCGAGCCGGGCATGGTGCTTTCATTTACAACAGGATCTGGAAACCAGGCACCTGAAGTAAGACTTGGAACATTCTCAGCTGATGAAATTAATGCAACTCCGGGTTCTCTTGGTAATTCAAATCCAACGGATCTTGCAAACTTCGGTGAAGATGCAACTCCTGCATGGATGGGGGAGAAGGGTGATCTTGAGAAGCAGGGAGTTTACTTCCAATATGCTTCTGAAGAAACAATGGATGATCTTGCGAAAGCAGGCGAGCAGGCCCTTAACCGCGAATACGAAAACTACGAACCACCTAGAAGTGATTTCGACGTTATCCTTCCTAAAAACTACGATAAAAATGGCTTCGATAAAAATTCGAAGATCTATTATTCAGTTAAAGAAGGCTTCTACCTAAGTACATTTGTCTCGACCAACATTGTTCAGGACTTCGGTTCTATTACAAATGGTCCTGATGAAAATATTTTCTTCACAAAACTGGATAAAGCTTACGTTCAGTTTGATGAAACAATGAACGTTCTACCTGGCGATAAATTCTCAGTTTATTCGGCCGGCGGAAAAGTGAAGCATCCTAACTCTGATCGCGAAGGTTATAAATATTCTGTTGTTGGTCAGATCAAGCTCATCAGAAAAATCCGCGATAAATGGGAAGTTGAATTCATCGACGTTGCAGGTACTCCTCAGCGTGGCGACAGAATCACAGCTTACACTCCAAAAATTGAAAGAATCACAAAAACGTATAACTCTCGTCTTGTAGAAGCTGCCGTTCTCGCAACATTCCAGCCTATGCAAACGATCCTTGGCTTTGGTGACGTTATCTACCTCGATCGTGGTCGCGCAGACGGCGTTGAGATGGGGAACGTTTTTGAAGTTTACGGTTTCAAAGACAGACTTACGAAAAAGAATATTACTGACCAGCCAACTTACAAGCTAGGTGAACTGACAGTTATTACTCTTACAGACAACTTTGCAACGGCACTTGTTACGAATTCGATTCGTGACTTCTACGCCGGTGATATCGCCATTACGAAGACGAAAGAAGCTTACCTGAGAGAGAAGAAAGCTCGTGAAGCTCGTCAGAATGGTGAGAAAGAGATGATGGGTGGCAAGGCCCTTGAAGAACTAGATGTTGAATTGAACCTCGAAAATCTCAATGATGATCTCCTGAAGCAAGCTGATAAGATCCAGTTAACGGAAGATGAGCTAGCTGAACTTGAGCGTCAGGAAAGAGAGAAGTCTGTCATTAAAGATTCAGAGAAAGACCTCAAGGCCCTTGAGCGTCTGGAAAATGAAATCGAGCAGGCCGAAGGAATTCTCAACGACGCTAAACTTGATGAAGATAAGCTTCTAGAGAACCAGAACTTAAACGACATCGAGAAGAAAGGTAAGAACCTTGATCAAGACTCTCTTGATGAAATCGAAGAGAACCTTGGTAAACGCTACATCGACGAAGATCTCAACTCTAAAGACAATCCATTCGGTCTTACCGAGTTCGATGTGGAAGAAGTTGACGAACTTCTTAACACCGAGAAGAAAGAACAAAATAATCAATAAGAGAAGGCCCCTAACGGGGCCTTTTTCATTCTGACGCACATTGAATTCTGGCCAGAAAGAACATGAATGTTATAAATTATTTAGCAACGCACCCTTAGCTCAGCTGGATAGAGTAGTTGGCTTCGAACCAATTGGTCGGGAGTTCGAATCTCTCAGGGTGCGCCATTTAACTCCATTCGCAACAAAATTTTATCAATCGAAATTTTGCTCTCTTTTTCACTAAGTGATTATACGGGTTCACTGCAGATCATCCCTGTAAAGCTTTCAATTTTGACTCTCAAAACCAGCTTTACGATCGAAAATACATATAATTCAAACATGTCACTTATCCAATTTTTCGGCCTTCTGCTTACGGTGATTCCATTTACTCTTTCAGCGCAAACCTATGCCGAAAGAGTTACTGAAGCATACAATCAGACTGATAAAAATTACGATTTGGATTGTTCTTACTCTTATAACAAGACTCTGAAACTCATCTCACCTGTTGGTGAAACAATTCGTGGATCTAATTTCCTTTCCCGGGAATTCATTATAGATGGGAATGATCGTAAAATCCCTTTGAGCTTCACATTATCCAGAAGGGCAGGTTCTCTTGAGTATGAGGTGAGAATTAATGAAATACATATTTCTAAGGGCAAGCTTCAGAAACGTGATTTTTATATTGCGCCCATAAAAGATCAAACCTTTGCCGCTGAATTTGAAACAGCTAAAATCTCTTGTAGTGTGAATTTTGCTTATGCTTATCCCTTCGTTTTAAATGATGGAAATTATCACATCAGTGTCCATCCTCACCGGATATATGACTGGCAGAAGCGGTTAAAAAATGAGATTGAAAAGTATCTTGCGGATCAACGATATATTTCCCTCATAATGCTTGAAACAGGTAATTACCGTGGAAATCTCGTCAATATAAATTCATTTTTTGATGGAGCTGATTACAAGCTTCCCATTAAGAGGTATGACAGTGATCTGGAAAATGTTCCTCTGGAAGTTCCACTCATTGTTTCTCCGGCCGGAAACAGTCGTTTCGATATTAGAGCAAAAAATGAAATCAATATTACATTTACGGGTGGCAATCATAACTACTGTATCTGGAATGTAACGAGGCATGTGATTGAAAATCTGCTTAACTCTAATTCCGAAGCAAGAGTGAACTTCTATTACGACACCAAAACTATCGTTGCCCAAACACGTGGTATCGAAGGTGAAGGGTTAGACATAAACTTCAGTCGTAATGATGTTAATCGTTCCAATTTGCTAATAGATCTTTTAGCGCAAAAAGAGGTTCAGGCCAGGTACCATGCTTCCTATCTACAATATTTCCGTGATTTTTTAGGGAAACAGTTCAGCGGTATGTTCAAGACTTATAAAATAAATTACAAAGCGGAAGGCTTTGAGAAGGTTGTCGTCATTGAAGGACGAGGAACCCGCAATATTGAAGTGAATCTCATCTATCTCTAAATTTTAACGAATATGAAAGTTGATTCTTTTCTCAATTTGCTTCACGAGACTCGTTTGCAATTTTTTGGGAATTTTATCGATTTGGGTCGCTAAATACAATTCATGAGATGTGAATTTTACTCCCCTAAGCTGAATCTCTCGAAGTTCTCCATTTCGAACATGGGCTTGAGCGAGAAGTTTAGGAGCATGAACAATATGATCACTTGATTTAGCTATTTCTATTGCTGTTTGAGCTGTCTGCATGCCGTATCCGAAGTGTTTAAGCTTTTTCTCTAACGGTATGAAGTCTTCACCTTTAATCACGCTCGTACCATCCCAGTAAGTGGCAAAACTAAAATAGTAGTGGGTTAAATCTTCTTTCGTAGGAGTGGGAGGAAGGGGATGGTTCGCACGGACGTATAAGGCCCATTCAAGTTCTCCTACCTTCTCTTGATACCAACTATTTCCCAGCGGAAGCTTTCCAAGACTTAAAGCGATTTGAATACCACCAAGGCGAGCTGCTTCCAGTGTTTCGTGTGGTGAGAGATCGATAAAGCGCCAGCCGATTTCCTGTGATGTCGTACTTTGAATGAAAGCTCCACAAAAGAGAGTATTGAGAAAGGCCCTCGTTCCGAGTGTAATTTGTTGCTTGAATGGGGGGAGGTGAGCTTTATCTTTAGGCTTGTTGATGAGATCGATCCTGGACAAAACATCTCGTGCCCATAGACTCAACTCTTTTAGCTCGGGCGTTGGTATTACACCTACTGCTGAACGCTCGAACATCAGCACATCTAGGATTTGCTCAAGTTTCATAATCGTTTTTGAGAGCGCAGCCGGAGAAACACCAATTTCCATGGAAAAGCTTCGAATCGATTTCATTTTTGGCAGGTCTGCCAATAGCCTTAGATCTTTAAGTGATAAGTTGTTGATATCTTTCATTGAAACCTCAGCGTTAGTGTAAACCAAAAGTTAACACATGTCGAT
>JBEIQF010000140.1:0-8123 GCA_040376635.1 Halobacteriovoraceae bacterium | reverse complement strand
TGTTGCTTGAAAGCTGAAGGTTAATTTCCTGACGACAGTAGAAATTGATGAAATCAATCGCTTCATCAACGTCAGCAAGTGCTTCAGTCATCGTTTTACCAGCTTCATAGATCATCACAGTCGCCAGATGATTACGCTTCAGGAGCATAAGATCAGCAGCTTTAAGAAGAACTGAAACGCGGTATAGGGCAAGTGACTGCTTACTCCACCAAGAATTCATGAGACCTTTCTCTGCTTCTTCAACCGTCTTCACGGCATCAGAAGTTGTATTCTCTTTCACAGTTCCCAAAATCAATTCCGGACGTGAGCTGCAGATAACTTTCGTTTCCGGAGAGTTTCTGAAAGCGTCTTGTTTAGCTGCGATCTCATCACCGAATTTTTTTATCGCTGCTTCAAGCGATTTACGCTCGTAAGAAACATAAAGCTTGAGTGGTCTTGCCGGAGCAAAATCTGATTTAAGTTGTGTGATGAACGAATCAAACTGAAGCGTGTGATTCTTTTTCTTTTCTTTATGAACTTCAACAGGGGAGATAAGACCACTCGCCTTCTGGTGAGAACGCATAATCGAAAGAACACCCACCTGAGAAGAGTTCTCCATGATACGACGTACCAGATACGCCATACCTACGAGAAGATTTCCGATCGGCATGTAGTTTCTTGTTGGCCACCCCATTCCAGCAAGACCGTGAGAAAGAGCTTCATAAGTCATGTGAAGACACTGGTGCTCAATAACAGGCGCCTGAGGGAAACGAAGTTCGCGCATTGATTCAACGAACGCGTGATCCTGTAAGTTATGTGATCCAACGGCAAGCTGGATGTATTCATGATGTTTAAGAGCGAGATACGCAAGCTGCCTGAAATGAAGATCTGACTCTTCCTTGTTCAGGAATTGCGGAGGAGTAAACTGGTGTGCCTCCCCTTCAATTGTTTCAGCATCCCAGTAAGCACCTTTCACAAGGCGGATTGGCATACGAAGGCCACGCTTACGAGCGAGTTCAACCACATCGTTTAGGTGTTTTGCCCCATCACGAAGGTAGGCCTGAACAACGATACCCGTTTGTGCGTAATTTTTGAGCTCCGGAGTTTCAAGAAGAACCTTCCCGAAGATCTCAAGAACCAGATCACGATAGTGGTAGTGTTCAGCATCCACGTTAATGAAAACTTCCTCGCGTTCAGCTTCCTGAAGGATACGACGAAGTCTTGGAGCAACTTTTGCGTAAGTTGATTCAAACGCCTGAGGACGGAAATCATGAGAAAGGGCCGACACTTTGATCGACACGTGTGCATTCAGGATGCCCGCTTTATTTTTCTCACCTTTTGGAATGTGCTGTTTTAAACCGTGAATAAGCTGAAGAACTTTTTCAAAATATTCATCTGCTTCTTTTGCTGAAACAACAAGCTCACCCAACTGATCGAGAGTCGCTTCACGTTTTGTCGCGCGAAGATCACGAAGAGTTTCGTGAGAAGTATTGATCGATTCCCCTGCAATAAATCGTTTCGCCATCATACGAACCATGAAACGAACAACACTTGCAAGAAGTCCTGCCGGAAGGAAGCTTGCTACCTGAAGGCCGATCGAGAATAAAACTGTGAGATACAGAGGAAGCTGACGTGTTCCGCGCTTCTTCTGAAGAGAGATTGCTTTTGAGTCTTCACCAAGACGGCGAAGGGATTCAAGAAGGTTTCTTTTTACTTCAGTTCCAGACTTATCGTGATCAAGAGATGGAAGAAGAGCTAGGAATTTAAGCAAGTGAACGCGGATCAGATCATACTGAGCTGTAAGAGTCAGACCGTAATCTGAAACTTTCTCGAATGAACTTGAGCGGTAATCGCCCACTTTCTTCACAAGCTGCTTCAAGATGACTTTTGCCTGATCATCAACATCCTGCCACTGATCCTTATTCCAGAACTGTGGGAGGTTATTATTAATCGTGACCCATTCAATTTCTGAAGGGAAATTATTCGGAGAAAGACCTGATATCTTCTCGATGTGATCTTTCAGCTTAAAGAACAGCTTTTCGATGTCATCGTCAATCAGGATCGGATTCACTTCATGAAGCTTCAGAAGTGCGAGCTCACGGCTCAAACGACGTGTTCCGATGTAGATGGCCTTTTCCTCAGGCCTTACAGCACAGAGGAAAGGAAACGCATTCATCACGATTTCACGACGAAAGCCAGCACCGATATTTTTTTTGTTAACGAAATCGATCAATGTATCAATTTCTGCGCTAACCGAACCATTAGGAAAAAGAACAGCATCAAACTCCTCGTAGTAAGAAACTTGCCACTGCTCGTGTACAACGCGTTTCTTGATTACAGGAACACCTTTATCATTCACTAGAGCCTCCAAAATTTTGAACACCTAGTTTTACCCTTAAATTGAGTTCTAGTTAACCATAAATTGACTCCTTTATTTGAGACGGCCTAAAATAACTGTATGGCCCAACTTTTATTATTCATGATGCTCTTCTCTCTGGTTGCCCAGTCTCGGTCCACTTATACCCTGACTGACCTTGAGGTTTTAGTCTCAGAGGAAAATACCAAAGAGTTTTTTGAGCATGCGCTTGATGTTCGCCCGTCCGAACGCCAGGAGGCCTGGAAGACCATGGTTTCCAAAATGGGCGATGTCTACACTCGGAAGATTCTGGAAAAGACGGAAATCGAAACAAAAGACTTCCGGGATACTGAAAACCTCTACAATATGTCCGCCTTAAAGGCGGATGATATCTTCAAAATGCGCCGCTCTGAAATCGGTCTGCGCTACCTGAAAAACTGCCTTAAGTCTGAAACTCCTTGCTGGAATGAACTGAAAGCGTTTTGGGAAAAAGACAAAACCAATGCTGATACGGCCTTTAAGCTCGCCGAACTAACCAGTGGTCTTCAGGAATCTCCCCTTTCAAGCTGGAGTCTTTTGGATGTGGCGTTAAAAAGTCCACTATCCGAGTTCTACTGTAAAAAAGATTTCGTCATGTCGGCCCTTTGGGGAAAAATAGAAATCGACTACATCAAACTTGGGCCTGAGGGTGACCTCATGACTAAAATTGATCACACAATCCACCCGGACTGTGTACCTATCTTGGTCAGTGAAGCGCGCAAGCGTCTTTATCAACCACCAAAAGTTCTTGATCGTGAACTTGCTTACCAGATTTTAAAAAGCCAGATGAAAGCAGACAAGGAAGTCACTGACTTCTTCTTCACCGTTTATCTTCTGGATAATCCTTCTCAGGGTGAACTCTTCAACTATTCATGGAACAGAGTTAAAGAACTCGGCGGAACAGTTGGCAGACGTGAAAAAGTTCTTCGCACATTAAAGAAACTCGATCCCCTGCCAGACGCAATTCTCGGTTCTATCGATCAGACGAAGAAACGGGTCGTCCTCAATCACTTCAAAACTTATTTCCCTGAATACCTCGATCATTACACAGACGAATGTGTGAAGTTTTACGGTGGTAAAGGATCTTTTCCGAGTGGAAACCCGACAGTGCACTGTCAGGATTTTATGACGGGGGAACTTGCGCCGAAGATTATTGATGAGTTTAAGATTAAGCAGTATCAGTCGGTGAGGAAGATTTAAGGCAGATTGGGGATGGAATCGGAATCCAACTTGCTCGTAAAAGAAGTCCTCAACTTTTCAATCAAAATACAAAATAACAGCTTCGGACTTGGGTCAGACGTTTGCTCCGCAAACATCTCGACCTAATCTGCCTTCAAAAAGGTGGGGGGTTCGAAGAACCCCCCACCTTTTTGTTCTTCCACTATCAACCGGATTATTCGCGAAGCGAATGATTCGGTTCAAGCTCGAGCCACAGAAATTGAATTGAAGATGAAAAATGGCGAGAGCTCTTCACATTCTTTCCCTGCTCAAACCCCAAAAAAAAAGGGCCCCTTCCGGAGCCCCTCTTCTATAAAAAATCTATTTCGAGATTATTTAAGGTGGTTAGAAACAAGTTTAGTCATTTCGAACATAGTAACTTGCTTTTTGCCGCCGAAAACAGCTTTTAGCTTGTCATCAGCATTGATAGCACGACGGTTCTTAGCATCTTGAAGGTTGTTCTTCTTGATGTATGCCCATACTTTCTTCATAACTTCTGTACGTGGAAGTGCAGCAGCACCAACGATTTCAGAAAGCTCTTTAGAAGGGTTAAGCGGCTTCATGAAAGCAGCGTTTGGCTTGCGAGCTGTCTTCTTTTTAGGAGCAGCAGCAACTTTCTTAGTTGTAGCTTTTGGAGCAGCTTTAGCAGTAGCTTTTTTAGCTGTAGCTTTCTTTGGAGCAGCTTTAGCAGTTGCTTTCTTAGCAGTAGCTTTTTTAGGAGCTGCTTTAGCAGTTGCTTTCTTAGCTGTAGCTTTCTTAGGAGCAGCAGCTTTCTTTGTTGTCTTCTTAGCCATAAAAATTCCTCCGTCTAATAGGGATTTATGTCCCAATGGTTGTTTAGGCTGGTTTATTTATAAAACTTTTACCCATTCGATAATATTGTTACTGATTCCAAAAGCATTACCAGTTCTCTTATATCCGTGACTCTCATTAAGAGCGATCATGCGGAAGTTATCAACCGGGCAGTAGTTAATGACTCGGCGAACTTGATTTTTCTTAGCTTCTTCTTCGTAAAAATTCTTAATCTGATGGGAAAACCCGTTCCCCTGGAAGGCCATTTTAATCGGAGTGTTCTTTGTGAAAAGAGTGTCTCCATCTCTTTTCATCAGAACTGCGGCCACAATTTCATCATCAGTCATGACTGAAAATAATTTCCAGCCAGTCTTAACTTCTTTCTTGATATTATCTAGTGTCCAGGAAAAATCCTGGGTATCAGTGAATGCCTGAATGTCAAATTTAGACAGGTTCACGACTTCTTCTTCTTTCTTAGCTTCTCTGAATGTAAGGTCTAGTTTCTCTTCCATTTTCTTCTTTTTTCTTAATTGTCCAAAATACTCTTGAACCTATTGTAGCGATAATAAAATCAATTTCGCAAAACATTTTTTTTTCAAGCGTCTGGTATGAAGTTCAAGTTCTCCTCTTGGAAGGCCTCTACCCCGAGGATGTGAAGCTCTTCAAACAAGCTTTTCTCCCTCTGGGATTCGTAGGGTGCATGGATATAAACCGTAAGATCTTCAACGTCAACTAGCTCAGGTCGAGGGAGATTCTGATACAATGTAAGAATTTCTGGTGAGTTCAAAAACGCTTTTATCTCACGAACTTTATCCACCAATTTTAAACGTGAAAAAGGGCCCTTTTCAGAGGAGAAAGTATAGTCTGCAGAAATTGTAAATTTTGGCCAAACTCTGATCCATTGAAAGACTTTTTTGAGTTCAGATTCATCTGCTTCTGACATTCCATCGATAGAACTCTCAGAATTTCGATCACGAAGAAAAGCTTCACACTCACGTACCGATAGTTCGTCAATTTTGGTGATTGGTTTACCAATCAAAAGGCTGGCCATAGATTCGAGAAGAACTTTCTGATGATCTTTTAGCTCTCCAAAAAATGACAAATTTTTGACGATATGCTGATCCCACTCAAGATAAACCCAAAGGACAAGGCCATCACCGGGGTATCTTTTCATCTGCGTATCGAGTTCTGATTTTATGAATTTCGGGTTCTCAAGAATTTTTCGTGCCCGAGCTGATTTGATATTAACCACTATTTGTTCTCCTCATGAGGTGCATTCAAGGCTAAGATATTTACCATGATGTTGCCAAGCAATCTACGAGAACAGACAGAATGGGCCTTTGTAGGGCCAATGGGTCCAGAACTTCCGGACTCATTAAAGCATTTACCAATTATCGGTGTTGATGGTGGCGCGCATTTTCATTCAAACCTTGATGTATGGGTCGGTGATGCTGATTCATATGATAAGGAAATTGTAGCGGGACATGTTTATCGTCACCCGGCCGAGAAAGACCAGTCAGACCTCTCGTTAGCACTCAGTCTATTTAAAGAGCCACGTCATTATAAGTTCCACTTCTGGGGATTTCTCGGTGGGAGAAAAGATCACGAACTCTTTAATCTTGGCGAAGCACTGACTTTTTTGGATGAACATCTTGAATGCCAGATCATGTTCTATGACGACAAAGGTAAAATTCTTTTTCATGTTCTGGGAACAGGACACTGGAAGTTTACCTATCACGGTCTCTTTTCCCTTGGAACACTGAAAAAAACCATGGTGAGACTTCGTGGTGATCTTCAATATCCGATTTCTAAATATCAACTCCTGAATCCACTTTCCTCACTTGGCCTGTCTAACATGGGTAAAGGCGAAATGGTGCTTGAAAATGACGGGCCGGTTTTTCTTTATTACCCGGAGGGTAAATGAAAGAAGGAATCTCCAGATCAACATGGCTTGATTCTTTAAGAGGTATGGCCGTTATCTGGATGATCATTTTTCATACATGCTATGACCTTCGCATGTTCAGCATGGTTAACTGGGACTTCTCTCAGGGATTCTGGTATGCGTTTCCGCGCTTCATTGCTTTCACCTTTTTATTTTGCGTTGGTGCATCACTCAATTACGGTCATACTCCCCGTCCAAACTGGAAGGCCATGCAGAAGCGTTGTCTAAAACTTGGTGGGGCCGCATTAGCTGTAAGTATTGGGACCTATATTGTTTTCCCGTCTCAGTGGATCTTTTTTGGAACTCTTCACTGTATCCTCGCAGGCTCAATTCTTGGCGTACTCGTTGTAAACAATAGAAAGCTTTGCTGGATTCTTCTGACGCTCATTCTCATTGGACAGTATGTGCTTTCTTTCGACATCAAGTGGGTTTCATCAATTGTTCAAAAACCGTCTATGGACTTCATTCCTATCTATCCCTGGTTCTGGGCGATCTTGCTGGGAATCCTCACAGGCCCATATTTGTCAAGAAATCGACACCTTTCGGTGTTAAAACCGAGTCGATTGTTAAACTTTTTAGGCCAGCATTCATTAAAAATTTATCTAATTCACCAGCCCCTCATTTTTGGTTCAATTTGGCTCATTTATCAGCTCAAGTTTAAGTGACTTTTGAATGCGTGCATGAGAAATTATGCCCGCTATGAACAATCTCGTAAGTTACTACCGAAAAGTCGAACTTTTCTTCGGAAATCTCAAGTTCGCAGTTGTTATCATCACCCTCTTTGCGATCGCACTTGGATACGGAACCTTTATGGAATCGTATCACGGTACAGAATATGCAAACCGACTGATCTATAAATCATTCTGGTTCATGGGCATTCAGTTTGGGATGTTTCTTTCCATTCTTTTTGCAACCCTCATTCGTTTGCCACTAAAAAAACATCTGTATGGTTTTTATGTGATTCACGCAGGTCTCATTATTCTTTTCGTAGGCTCCTACATAACCTATCAGTCTGGCGTAGACGGAACTGTGACCCTGACACCAAATCTTCCTTCGCGTGAGATTTCAATCAACGAAGATGAACTCAAAATTCAATTTCCGTCGAAAGGCAAGGAAGTCACTGTAGAACTTCCATACACAGCTTTCTCAAAAGACCTGGGTTATGAATACGAAGGCATCAAACTTCGCACGTTCCTTCCGTTTTCTGAAAACAAACAGGATTGGATTCCGATTAAGATCCAGGATGAAACTCAGAGCTCAACTCGCTACCGTCTCTTTAATGAGAACTTCGGTGAGTTTCTGACATTAAGTCTTCACCCACAGTCAGATTTCAATAATACTCAACAGCTCGGTCCTTTGAGTGTTCACTATATGCCTTCATCGCTTGTTGATTGTTTTGCGAAGAACACTGCTGATGGTCTTATCATCTGGAATGGTGAAACAACTGGATGCGTGAGCCCGCTTCCAAGTGAAATCAAGCGCAAGAAGAATGTGACTGGCCAGGAAATGATTGAAGTTGTTTTCAATGGCGAGTCCGTGAAATTCCTCCCTCAGATGTCTCCCCTTCCTTTGAACGATAAGCTTGAATTGTCTGAGACATCTCCTTACAGAGTCTTCAGCAAGAAGCTTTTTGAAAAGAGCCCGCATCTCTTTTTGTTCGGTAAGAGTGTTGCCTTTTTTAATAAGGATACGAACAAGTGGGAATCAGCTTCTTTCGGTGACACAAACGAAATTCCGCTTCCGTGGATGGGATTCAAAGTAAAACTTCTTGAACACAGAAGTGACGCTTATCCGACG
>JBEIQF010000180.1:0-6715 GCA_040376635.1 Halobacteriovoraceae bacterium | reverse complement strand
TTTGCACGTCACCGTCGTAGTTCTTACATGCCCAGACGAAACCGCCTGACCACTTCATACAAGCAGCAACCATATCATCGATAAGGCGGTGTTCGTACACGATGCCTTTCGCTTCAAATTTCTTCTTGTAATCTTTTTCGTAGATTTCATTGAAGATATCCTTAAAGCGACCATCGTATTTTTTAAGGATTGTGTTTTTAGTTGAGAGGTAAAGAGGCCATCCTTTCACAAGTGCCATGTTGAAACATGATTCTGCGAATCCGCGGATTGACTCATCAGTGTTGTACATAGAAAGAGCAACACCGTCGCCTTTGAAGTTATAAACTTCCCACTCTTGTACTTTTCCATCTTCGCCGTGGAAACTCATTTTAAGAGTTCCTTTGCCTTTGATAACAGCATCTGTAGCACGGTACTGGTCACCGAAAGCGTGACGGCCGATGACGATCGGCTGAGTCCAGCCTGGAACTAGGCGAGGGATGTTTGAAATAATGATTGGTTCACGGAAAACTGTACCATCAAGAATATTTCTGATTGTACCGTTTGGTGATTTCCACATTTGTTTTAATTTGAATTCTTGTACACGCTGTTCATCAGGAGTGATTGTCGCGCACTTGATACCAACGTTATATTTCTTGATCGCTTCAGCAGCTTCAATCGTAACTTTGTCATCAGTCTTGTCACGATTCTCCATACCAAGATCGTAGTACTTAATTTCAAGATCAAGATAAGGGTTGATAAGTTTGTCTTTGATGAATGACCAGATAATACGAGTCATCTCATCGCCATCGAGTTCAACGACAGGATTTGCAACTTTGATTTTTGCCATAGGATTCTCCACTGGGGGCTTGTTGATTGAAAGGTGATATTATTTTGGGGAAAAACCGTTCATTTGTCGAGGAAATGCAGCGCGTATAATGGCCTAAATCGACTGATGGTGAGGTTTCAGGACTTCGAGCTGGACGTTAAGGCCCTTTTTCGAGAGTTCGTTGTAGAGCTTCAGGACTTCGCCTGATTTACTCTGAATTGAAAGGAACTTGAGAGCTGGTTGGTAATAGTACTGTTCATACCCCTGACCCACGAGCTGATTGCGGACAGATTCACTGGCGCCACGGATGTGGAGAACTGAAGAAATAGGGTAGAGCGTTTTAGTTGATTTCGAAATCGCTACCGGAACATACATGTGGCCGGGATTTGCGCGGAAGAACACAAAGTTTTCATCTTTGTGAACAATGTTTCCGAGTGCAGGTGTGAAGTTGTCTTTTGGAATGGCAGCGACGTCCGTCAAAAATTCATATCCGCGGGAAACCTTCACCGTATTGTTCTTCTCAAAACTTTCTTCAAGACTTGCTGGAATACGGTCTTTATAAAATTGATGAGTGATCTTTCTGCTTTTCAGTGCAGAGATCGAACGTTGAGGCACAGTTTTTCTGTAACGGGGAAAATTTCGTGTGTGATGAGAAGCGATTGTTCTTTCATTTTTTACAGGAATAATTTTTTCATCCTGGCCTTTCACGAGGATCACCATGATAACGATAAGAGGAATGAAGCAGAGGGAGAGTTTATGGCGCCAGTTCATAGTGTGTCCGCCGTCCAGGTCACCACCTGTACACTTGAGTAACCACCAGCACTTCTCGCACGGATTTTCAGATAATATGTCTGTCCATCATTGAGAGTCGCTAGTGAAGTTAGTTGTTGATTGGAGTTTGTCAGACCAATGTTCGTCCAACCTTTTACGGTTTCATCACTCTCAGAAAGACCTACAGCAGCTTCATACCACCATACTGATGATCCGGAAGCTGAATCAGAGAATGAGAAGAAAGGAGTGACATCATCATCAACAGGAATCACTCCAAGAGTGACAAAAGTTGGTGGGTAAGGTTTGTTTACTTCAGTTGATTTCTTGTGACCACTGACAAGGATTTTCCACTTGATCAAATCACCAGTTCCGAAGAGGCTGTCACCGTCATACACTTTGATAGTCCAGTAACCTGCAGACTCTTCACCGTAGAATGCATTTGAAAGAAGAATCTTCTCGTCAAAAGTTGTAGAGACCCCTGCAATCTTATTATTCAGATTTAAGAGACGTGATTCAGTACCGCTTGGAGAAACGAGGTGAATGGCGAGATCACCGGGGAACGGGTGATCTGTTGTAACGGCGATCTGTACCGATTCAATAACATAATTATGTCCGACCCAAATGCGATCAAGGGCAGGAATAGGGCTTTCATCTGAGATCGAAAGAGGAGAAGCCGAAAGATCAGATTCGTAATACCATGTCTCAACTGAGTTTTGAGTTTGTTCAAAAGTTCCAAGTGTAGAAAGATTGTATGTGCTTGCCATGGCCACTGCACCACCGGCATCAACACGGCCGAATCCGTAAGAGTTTGAGAAAGATCTTCCAGCGGCATTCATGATCCATTTCTCATCATATTGATAGCCGAAAATATCAAACCCAAGAGGGTGATCTTCAGAGTTCGTGAAAGGATCATAATCAATCTGATCAGCTGTCACGGCCAGAATGTGTTTAATATCTCTCCATGTGAGAGAAGGATTTGCTTCAAGCATGAGCGCGATAACGCCTGAAGTGATTGGAGCTGCTGAAGAAGTTCCATTCATTCGGTTTGTGTAGTCACAATTTAAATTGAGTGAATTGAAACCAAAATCAAAATAAGCTGAAAGGGAAGAGCGGCGGAAACTTAGTCCGTTACTGCAACCACTGATATCAGTTGTCACAATTGCTGGTTCGGAAATACCGTCTTCTCCACCAGGAGCTGAAACCCAGACGTTACTACCGGTAGTGGTATAAGAAGCAGCCTTTCCTTTAGCATCAATTGCACTCACAACAATTTTATATGGAGTGGTTAGGGCTTCGTGCGCATTGGCATTACCAGTTGATTGCATGAAGCAGAGAAGACCCAGAGGATCATTTACGGAATCACAATATTCGTAATATTCGTAACGACTATTTCCAGCAGACTGAACGTAGTTTGTCCCTTTGCCACTTCTGAGTGAAGTGACTCCAAGTTTTACTGCATCCAAAACATCTTCATCTTCTTGGATGAAAACATATCCGGGACGTCCGTAACTGAAATTGAAAATATCAAACTCACCATAAAGCTGATCAATCTCTTTGGCCTTGCGTGAACTCAAAGTTTCATTACCCGGATCGTAAACATATCTAAAGGCTGCAAATTTAGCGGCAGGAGCTACACCACGTGAACCAACATTGTTCCATCCTTCAGCTGCGATAATTCCGCTGACATTTGTACCGTGAGGTTCATTACCTGCTGGATCCGGATCTGCTCCAAGCCAGTCAGTTGAAAGTGAAAGTGTATAGTTCCGGTGTTCACCTGTGAGAAGATTTCCGTCGAGATCCGGATGAGAAGTATCTACACCGGAATCTGAAACTGCGATGCGAACACCTGTTCCAAGGATCTCGAGATCTTCATGAACTTCTTTGACGTTGATATCGTGTCCGGCCGTTCCGTTTGATAAACTAAAACCATTCTGACCAGTATTGTGAAGGTGCCATGCTTGAGAGAAGAGGGGATCACTGCCAATTGAAGGCGAGCCAGTCGTACTTCCACCTGAAGTAGATCCTGTTGTTCCACCAGTTGTGGAATCGGCCTCTGAAATTTTACCTTCTTCTTTCACGCAACCAATGGCGAGTGCCAAAAGAAGAAGAAAAAAACTAATACGCATCATATGCTCCCACTAGCTTTATCGGCTATTTATCGCTTGAGCTGTAATGAGTTTTTGTTTGATTGAGGAGGTCGGTTATATGGAATTTTTTAACACTTCCAAGGCGGCCTTAATTGTTATTAAAAGACTATATTTTCAATGATGTGCTGCCGATATCTCAAGACATGAAGAAAGTACTCTTAGTCGAAGATGAGAAAGAACTTCACCCAGTCATCCAAAGCTATTTTCCGAAGGAAGAGTACCGAGTTCTGTGCGCTTCTGATGGCCTTGAGGGAATTCAGAAATGTCGTAACGAGGATTTTGATCTCGTGATTCTTGATTACCGGATCCCCAAACTAGACGGCATAAAATTCTTCCAGCAACTTCGTGATATCCAGGATGGCCGCAAGGTTGAGCCAACTCCCGTGATTTTTATTTCTGGCGATATTGAAGAAGTGAAATCAAAAATCCATAAAGCAGATAAAACGGAATTTGTTTCAAAGCCTTTCACGAAAGATGAACTCTTTGCCAAAATTCATAAGCCCTCTGTTAAAGCGAGCAGTAAATTCACGTTGAATCCCGGTGAGAAACTTTTTTCGGCAGGGGATGACGGTGATTGCATGTATTACGTTGTGAGTGGTCTGCTTGAAACTTCAAAGGTGAAAGCGGATGGAAGCATTCATATCGTGGGCAAAGTAGGTGGTGGTGAACTCATTGGTGAGATGGCGATACTTAATAATGAGAAACGAATTCTCACAGTAACGGCCGTTGAAAGAACAGAACTCATTCCTATCCCTTCAGACAAAGTCATGTCCATAGTTGAAGGTCAACCTAAGTGGATCAAACTGATGATCGACAATCTGAGCAAACGCTTACGAGATTCGATTAAGCAGATTTCCTAAGCTCATTTATTTCAGGTCTCACAACAAACACATCACAAGGTGCAAATTTCACCATGTAGTCGGTGAATGAACTGTGAAACAATCCCTCAAAGCCATGCTTACCTCTTGTGGCAACCACAACGAGAGTAGCGTTCACACTTTTAAGAATATCGATGATCTCCTCTTCAGGATGGAAATCTTTTGTCACACGATAATCAATTGTTCCTGCATATTCGGCGGGAATGATCCTTCGTGCTTCATCCTTCAGGAACTTATTAATGGTCGGCACCATTTCTTCGTAAGTCGTATCATCTGGTGACTCTACGAGACCAAATTCCAGAGGTGTGATGTTTTTCTTAACAACGTGGACGAAGAGAATACTTTCGACGTGTGAGAAGTCGAATTTGTTTCCCCACTCATGGAGTGGTTCAAGGAGAGTGTCTTCCAGTGGAAGTGCAATGACGATTCTTTGTGGACGCATGAGTACCTCCCGGTAATGAAATATTATCTCACGTTGATGCTGAATCAAAAAGTGCATGATCCCGACAAAGATAGAGAGTTATTCTTGTGGGGCAATCCTCCTCCTTATAGATGAAGAGTGAATCTGAACCGCTCTGGTTATAACAACTTCATTAGTCGCATTATTGGCCCCACCCTTGCTTATTAAAGTTTGTCTCAGGGCAAGGGGAAGGAATACTTATGACAAGCAAGAAGAAAATCAGTCAGGAAGTTTCAGCATTTCAGGAGCTAAGTGTTATCGATTTAATTCTTATCGATCACATCTTTTTGAAAGAGTGCATTGAGATTCTGACTGATGAAAAAGCTGACAAGCGAAAAAAATTGTCGATTGCAAAAGAATTTCTCGACGCTGTGGCACTCCATTCTACTGCAGAGAAGAAAGCTATTTATACACCGCTCGAAAAAAATGAAGATCTGCATTCGAATATTCTCGAAGCAGAGGTCGAACATGGCATCGTTGATAAAAAAGTAAAATCACTCAGAGCAAAATTCGTTTACGCGAAAGTTCTTCGTGATGAGCTTGAAGCTGAACTGAAAGTTCTTTCTGAGCTCGTTAAGCATCACCTTATGGAAGAGGAAAGCGAAATGCTTCCTAAGATGAAAGACGTTATTGATGATGAAACGTTAAATGATATGGGTCGTGAATTCATGAAACTCAGAAAATTCACGACAAAAGATCTGAAAGATTACCCTCAAATTCAGGATGAACTCATTCAATGGAAAGATTCTATCCAGAAAGTTTCCAGCGAATTTTTGGCCAAGATGGACAAATTCGTCGAGAACCTGCAGCACTAGCAGGCCCGACAACAACAAGGAGTAGGTTATGGCGACAACAATGAATTCTCATCATTCGCACCACCTGACATCACCCCGGACACTGACACAGAAAGTGTGTATTGGTATGGGGATTTTTTTCGTAATCGCCGGTCTCGGCGGGATCATCATGCCGGGAATGCTCGGTATGCACTTAAGTCTATTACATAATCTTATTCACCTGGCATCAGGAGCAGTAGCTCTTGTGTGCGGTTATGCTGACGATCCAAAGAAAGCTTACAACTTCAGTGTTGCTTTTGGGGTCGTTTACGGAATTCTGGGTGTAGCAGGATTTGTTTTCGGTGAACCGGGTTATCCGGGAGTAGGTCATATGGAAGCAGATGAAAATCTTCTTCGTATTATCCCTAATGCTCTTGAGTTCGGTACTGCCGATCACACTGTTCACGTTCTGATTTCTGCTGTTTTCCTTTTAACGGCCTATGCCTGGAAAAAGAAATCTGCTGATACAGGTAAGACAGTTGTTGATGTTCAGGGAAGAACAGGCAGCTTCACATCAAGTGACGTTTTCCGCACAACAACTTCACAAGAAGACGTGGACCTCCTGAATTCAGAAAGAAACCTGAAGGATGCGGATCTCGGTCGTTCGGACATCAACCGTCGTTCTGATATCAACAGACGCGATGATTTTGAGAGAAGAGTATGAATTTAAAAGATCGTACAGAGTCAATGTGGGAGGGAACAACCCTCCCTCATTTTGATCCCATAAAATCTGATCATCAAACCGGAACCTGCATTGTTGGCGGTGGAATCACCGGCATTTCTGTTGCCTATCAATTAGCGAAGCGCGGACACAAAGTGAC
>JBEIQF010000063.1:0-12631 GCA_040376635.1 Halobacteriovoraceae bacterium | reverse complement strand
CGCAATCATCGATTCATACTTTGGTGGAACTGACCGTCCATTCACAAAGATCGAAGGAAAAGAATTCACATCAATTGAACTTTCATTCATGAGACGTGTGATGGATATGGCCATCAACGATCTTGAAGAAGCATGGGCACCGGTTCACAGAATCGACGCTCAATATGTTCGTACTGAGATCAACCCTCAGTTCGTAGGTGTTGTTCCTCCTTCAGACGTAATCATCACGACAACTTTTGAAGTGGAGTTTGAATCTGCTTCGGGAACAATCATGGTGGTTATCCCTTATTCAACAATTGAACCGATTAAGCAGAAACTCTCATCAAGTTATCAGACTGATAACGATGTGGTTGATACTCTCTGGACTCGTTCTATGCAGGAACACGTTCAGCACGCGCAGGCAACTGCAGTAGTGAAGCTTGGTGAAACTGAAATGACGATTGGTGATCTTGTTGGCCTTCAGGTTGGCGATGTCATTCCTCTCTCTCAGGAAGTATCAGGTGAGCTTGATCTTGAAATTGAAGATGCAAAAAAACTTAAATGTTTGATCGGCGTATATAAGGGCAACCGTGCTGTTCAAATTACCCGCAGAAACACATAAAGGATAAAATCATGGCGTCACCAGAAATGTCAGAAAATAACAAAGATGCTATTCGCGAACTCGCGGACCAGATTAAAGCGGGTGATGATGCTCTTAACAAGCTCAAGGTTCAAAACCTTGACTTCATTCTTGATATCCCACTGAAAGTCAGCGTGGAATTAGGAAGAGCAAAAGTGATCATTAAGGATTTATTACAACTAGGTCAGGGGTCAGTCCTTGAACTTGATAAGCTCGCCGGTGAACCACTTGAGGTTCTTGTGAATGGCAAGCTCGTTGCAAGAGGTGAGGTTGTGGTGGTGAACGAGAAATTCGGGATCCGTCTCACAGATATTATTTCGCCTCTCGAACGTATTGAATCTCTTAAGTAAGTATTAGTTATTACGGGTAAACCAGGAAGGATTACTTTATGAACAGAAAGTTTTTAACTCTCGCACTTCTGACACTGGCGTCAATAAGCGCTCATGCAGGTGTCAAAGTGACGTCTCTCGATCTCACCACAAATGAGAGCAATGGTTTTGTAAACATCACTCTTGAAGGTCGTTCTGGTGAACTTCCAGATGTGAAAGTTTATGGCAAGACTATCGAGATCACACTTTCTGATGCTGAAGCTTTCAGTGCCATCACAAAAAATGTTCGCGGAGCTCAGCTCTCTGCAAATGTTCTTAACGGTAAAGCAATCGTTAAGGCAATTCTTCCATATGATATCAATTCGAATGCTGTTGATCTTGGTTGGAAAAATAAAAATATCGAAGTGATTTTCCCTCGTGGAAAAGTTGCTCGTGTTGAATCTGACCGTCCTGCGACTCCTGCCAAGCCGGTAGAGACTAAGAAAGTTGAAAAGCCAGCTACTGTTCTTGCGAAAGTTGAGAATCAAGTCGTTAAGGAAAAACTTAACGAAGAGTATCTTAACAACCTGATGAAAGAAGAAACTACAAAAGCAGAACAAGCTAAGCTTGAAGAGAAAAAAGACGAAATCAATGTTAAGCAATCTGCGATTGCTAAGACTGAAGTAACTCCAACTACGGCTCCGGTTCCAGCTGTGAAAACTGATAACTTCTCAATGGCAGGATATGCTGTGAAGTTCATGGTCTTCCTCGCTATGGTTCTTGGTCTTTTCTACGGAGTTGTTCAGCTTCTCAAGAAAGGTGTTTTCAACCGTGGGAAACTTGGTTTTTTAAATAACACTCAAATGATCCAGGTTCTTTCTACAACATACATCGCTCCTAAGCGTTCACTTATGGTTGTAAAAGCACACAAACAAATCTTCCTTGTATCTAACTCTGAGAGCGGAATTCAGTTCCTTTCTGAGATGACTGATACAACTGGTCTCATCAAAGAAGGTGAGAAGCAGGTTACAGGAACAAACTTCGACTTAAATCTTGGCACAGCTGAAATCACAACAACTGATTCAGCTTTTAAAATTAAAGAGAACATCAACGAATCAACTCCTGTTCCTGAAGAGAAGGGGATTGCTGCTCTCACAGCAAAAGATATCGTGAAATTCTCTGATGAATTAAAGAAGAAAGCTAAAAAGCTTAAACCAATCGAGTTCAACTAATGAATCGATTTGCTAAGCCAGCTCTAGCTTTATCTCTACTTCTTGCATCTTCTGTAAGTTTTGCTCAACAGGCGAACCTACCCGGGATCGCTGTAAACTTTGGCCAAGGAACAAATCTTGTCGACACACTCGAAGTTCTTCTCCTCTTTACGGTCCTCACTCTCGCCCCAGCAATTGTTATTCTTTGTACTTCTTTTACTCGTATCGTAATCGTCCTCTCATTCATGAGACAGGCGCTCGGTACGCAGAATATGCCACCGAACCAGTTATTGATCGGATTCGCGATGTTTCTTTCGATCTTCGTGATGATGCCAACTGGTAAATCCATCTGGGAAAACACAGTGAAGCCTTATCAGGCAAAACAGATTGATGGAATGCAGGCACTCACTGGTCTTGAAAAAGATCTTCGTGTCTTCATGGAAAAGCATGTTCGTAAGGCTGATATCGGTTTGTTCTATGATGTAACTGAAACAGCAGCTCCTTCTGATATCAAAGCAGTTCCGACTCATTATCTGATTCCTGCTTTCATTATCTCTGAGCTGAAAACTGCGTTCCAGATTGGTTTCTTGCTCTATATCCCGTTCATTGTTCTGGATATGGTTGTTGCTTCGGTACTGATGGCGATGGGGATGATGATGCTCCCTCCGATGCTTGTATCGATGCCATTTAAATTATTATTATTCGTGTTAGTCGACGGCTGGCAGCTCGTAACAGGCGCAATCCTTCGTTCATTCAACACGTAGAGGAGTCTTAGATGGAAAATGAATTTGCCATTGAAGTAGTGAATCAGGCGATCAAGGTCACTCTGATGCTCTCAGCTCCTATGTTGATCGGTGCTCTGGTAGTCGGTGTTCTCGTATCGATTTTCCAGGCCGTTACTCAGATCAACGAACAAACACTTTCATTCATTCCCAAGATTCTCGTGATTGTTGCTGCTCTCGTTATTTTCAGTCCGTGGATGATGGAAACAATGGTGAGCTACACTCAGGACTTGTTCACAAGTATTCCTGAGCTGATAAGAAGATAATTATTTAGCGTTCCTCATATTGGTTGTTAATGAATTTAACCGTAGCTGATCAAACAGCCTTTCTGGCCTTCTGGCTAAGCTTTTCCCGCTGGTCAGCGGTTCTCATGCAATTGCCTCTCTTCGATAACGTAGCCGTTCCTAACATCGTGAAAGTCCTTTCTTCATTTGTGATCTCATTCGCATTTTATGGCGAACTTCGCGGCACGCTTGTTGCAGAAATCAATATGGTCGGGGTTGATAACATCTGGATGCTCATGATGTTTCATACCTGTGTCGGCCTAATTATTGGATTTTTGGTGAAGAGTATTATGAGTTTATTCGTCGCAACCGGTAGCATTCTGACTCAGCAAATTGGATTCGCTTCCGTGAGCTATTTTGACCCTACTCAAGGCCAGCAAGTGGGTCCTTTTGAGCGTCTCATTGAATGGGTGATGTTGATTCTTGTCCTCTCGTCCGGTGCCCTTGTTCCGATGTTTAAAGGAGTGTTTGACTCCTTCTTTTCTGTCAATTTCTTAAACGCGGACAAAATGCTCAAAACGCCGGAATATTTCGTGTTATTCTTTAAGGGTGCTTTCAGTGCCTCGATACTACTCGCGGGGCCTCTGATTTTTGCCAACTTACTGATGAACCTCGTGATGGGAATTGTCGCAAGAACAATTCCTCAAATGAACGTACTGATGGTGAGTTTTGTAGTGAACATTGGATTCGGACTTCTTCTCTTCTTAGGAATAGCAGAGGAGTTTTTCCAGGTGAGCATGGATCTTTATATCGAAAAGTTAGGCAACTGGTACCAGTTCCTACAACCATAAGACAGGAAGTCTAAGTGGCTGACGAAAACGACGACGAAAAAACCGAAGAGCCCTCCCAATATAAGATCGACGAAGCTCGTAAGAAGGGTGACGTTGCTCAATCAAAAGAGCTCTCATCTGTCTTGATGCTGACAGGGTCTCTCATGACTCTCATCTTGTGTGGAATGTTCGTCTATGAACAATTCACTGAATACATCGATTGGGTTTACCGTCAGGATTTCAGAAACATTTACGGAAAAGAAAAGTTCCTCGAAGTGATCACTCACACGATGTGGACAATGGTTAAATGTGTGGCGCCTTCGTTTGGTGCCTCTCTTTGTTTAGGTGTTCTTTCTCAGTTCGTTCAAGTTGGTTTTCTTTACTCGCCTGAAATTCTCACTGCAGACATTGAACGTATTAATCCACTGAAAGGATTCGGAAGAATCTTTTCTAAGAAAGCCCTGGTGGAAGCAATTAAGGGTATTTTCAAGTTCGCTGTTGTGATCGTGATCACATATTCGGTAATGAGAGATAACGTTGGCTCTTTCCTTGGTTTCCTTCACTCAGATGCCGGCCAGTCACTGGCATTCGGCAAATACCTGATGGTGAAACTTGGGTTCTCAATCCTTCTTGGCCTTGGTGTTGTTGCTCTTGCCGACTTTGGTTGGGAGAAGTGGTCTTATCGTAAGAAAATGATGATGACCAAACAGGAAGCGAAGGAAGAGGCGAAAGAAAAAGACGGTAATCCGGAAGTTAAAAACAAGATTCGTCAGATCCAGAGACAGATGGCCCAGAAGCGCATGATGGATGATGTGAAGAAGGCGGACGTAATTGTTACAAATCCAACACATATTAGTGTAGCATTGAAGTATGATGGACAGACGATGGTGGCCCCGTCGGTAACGGCAAAAGGTGCCGATCATTTGGCCCTTCGCATTCGAGAGATTGCCAAGGAAAATGATATCCCGATCGTCGAGAACATCATGCTGGCGCGGACTTTATATAAGACAGTGAAAGTGGGACATGGAGTTCCTCGAACATTGTACAAGGCCGTCGCAGAAATTCTTGCATTCACTTATAAGCTGAAGCGCAAAGCAAAAGCTCTTAAGTAAAAACTTAGCTCAGGATGAGCAAAGAGGTTGAGACCATGGATGGATTTTTATCTAAATTAAAAGTCTTTTCGCAAAATTCAGAACTAGCAGTGGCAATGGGTTTGATTATCATCCTTGGGGTGATGGTTGTTCCACTTCCTCCAGTTGTCCTGGATTTGTTCCTCGCTCTATCAATCGCTGTTTCAATCGCAATTCTTTTAATGTCGGTTTACGCAAAGAAGCCTTTGGATTTCTCAACGTTCCCGACGATCCTCCTTATTACGACACTCCTTCGACTTTCTCTTAACGTTGCTTCTACAAGAAACATTCTTCTTCACGGAGCTACTGACGGAACGAAGGCCGCTGGTCACATCATCGAAGCATTCGGTGAATTCGTAGTAGGTGGTAACTACGCAGTCGGTATCATCATCTTCATGATTCTCGTTGTAATTAACTTTATCGTTATTACAAAGGGTGCTGGTCGAGTAGCTGAAGTAAGTGCACGATTCACTCTCGATGCAATGCCAGGTAAACAGATGGCGATCGATGCGGACTTAAACGCAGGTCTGATCAACGATACCGAAGCAAAACGCAGACGTGCTGAAGTTGCACAGGAAGCGGACTTTTACGGGTCGATGGATGGTGCTTCGAAGTTCGTTCGAGGAGATGCTATCGCGGGTATCCTTATTACAGCGATCAACATCATCGGCGGTATCATTGTCGGTGTTGCTCAGAATGATATGAACTTCTCTGATGCTGCAAGAGTCTTCACTCTTCTAACAGTAGGTGACGGTCTTATTGCACAAATTCCAGCACTGGTTATCTCAACAGCTGCCGGTATTATCACAACTCGTAACTCTAACTCTGAAGCTCTTGGTAAACAGGTGAATGAAGAATTCACTGCTCATCCAAAAGCGTTCTATCTTACAGCGGGTGCAATTTCGATCTTCGGTCTTATCCCTGGATTCCCGGCATTCCCATTCATGATGATTGGCGGACTTATTGGTTACGCTGGTTACAAAATTGAGAAGAACAAAGAGCTTGCGAAGGTTGCTGCAGTTACAAATGCTGTTTCTGAAACTAAAGCTAAAACAGAAACTCTTGAATCTCTTCTTCCGGTTGAACTTGTTCAGCTTGAAGTTGGTTACGGAATAGTTTCAATTGTAGATGCTGAACAAAACGGTGATCTTCTTGAACGTATCTCTCACATCAGAAAACAGTTCGCACTGGATTGGGGTATTATCATTCCTTCAGTTCGAATCAAGGATAACCTGGAGCTTAAGCCCGGTGGTTACTCGATCAAGCTTAAAGGTATTGAGATCGCGAAAGGCGAGTTGATGCCGGATCATATGATGGCGATGGATCCTGGTACGGTCATTGAAAACATGGACGGTATCGAGACTAAAGAGCCTGTATTCGGTCTTCCTGCAATCTGGATCACTGATGATCGCAAAGATGAAGCTCAGTATAACGGTTATACAGTTGTGGATCTTTCTACGATAGTTGCAACTCACTTAACGGAAGTTCTCAAAACAAATCTTTCTGAACTCTTCGGTCGTCAGGAGCTTGTTAAAGTTCTTGATAACTTCAAAGAAGAGAATCCTAAAATCGTTTCGGATCTTGTTCCGGATATCATGCCGCTTGGAACTGTTCTTAAAGTTCTTCAGGCCCTTCTTCGTGAAGGCGTTTCGGTTCGTGACCTTCGTACGATCCTTGAAACCCTTGCTGAGTTCGGGACTGGTACAAAAGATTCAGAAGCCCTTACTGAATACGTTCGTCAGGCACTCTATAGGACCATCACTGAGAGAATCAAAGGTTCTCAAGGCGACGTTCCACTCTTCACGCTTGATCGCTCACTTGAAGAGGCTGTGGCCCGCTCGATTATTCACACTGACCATGGTTCACAATTAAATCTCGATCCGAAAGTTACTCAGACAATCCTTGCTTCCCTCAATGAGAAGATTGAAGAAGCAACTTCACAGGGCGAAAAGATGGTGGTGCTTTGTTCACCAGTCATCCGCCGTCATTTCAAGAAGTTGACTGAAAAATTCATTCCCAACATGATAGTGGTAAGCCATAATGAATTAAGTCCGGAAGTAAACATACGATCTCTCGGTACCGTGAGGTTATAAGTAAATGTTCGTAAAGAAGTTCGAAGCTGACACGCTTGAAGAGGCCCTAAAACAGGTCAAGATTGAACTTGGTCCTGATGCGATCATTCTTAAAACCATCACGAACAATGGACTAAAAGGCGCATTCAAAAAGAAGCGCATAGAGATCACAGCGGCTATCTCGGAGCGAAGCTTTGAGAAAAAAGCAAAGGTGGATAAAGTTTTGAACAATGAACAAAAAGAAGCTTTTTACCAAAAGCCCGCTTCTACCATTAAAGAAACTATCACTAAATACAACGGTGCCTCGACGGGAACCGGTGAGACTGCAGGTGGCGGCTATGGAAACATGGGCCTCAATAAAGTTGTCAATACGCTCTCAAAAGGTTCTTCGGGCCTTGCTGATCTCACTTCTAAAACTTCTTCAATGATCAAAAATAGTCTTGATGATTTTCTCACAGATGGGGAAGAGTCAGGATTTGATATCGATTCAGCGGATGATACTCCGGCACCAGTTCGTCGTCAGGCAGCTGCTCCTACAAATCGTGGAAAGTATTCTGAGCCACCTCAGGAAAATCAGGCACCAAGACAGGCACGCCCAGCTCCAAGACAACAGCAGACCGAAGACACTGTAGATATCGGCCGCAATCCTCTTCGTGAGGCCCCTCAGGCCCAGCCAGCTTCTCAATCAAACTCTGTGAGCCGTGAAGCTTATAACGAGCTTAAACAAGAATTAAGAACGACTCAGCATAAAATGGAACTCCTTGAACAAAAGATCATGGAGCTTTCTTCAAACTATCAGTTCAATCAGAAGCACCTGAATGAGGCCAAGGGAATTTACCAGCTTCGTACAACGCTTAAAACTCTTGATGTAGATGAGTCTCACATCCTTGAGCTGATCAAAAAAGCCAACTACGAACTTTCAAAAGACGATCTTGAAAATCCAGACGTGATTTTTGAATTTGCTCTCCAGGAAATGGCGAGCTCGATCAATACTTCAATCCCACTTTTCGCAAAGATTGAGACAGGTGATCCGGTCATTACAGTTCTTGTTTCTGAGGCAGCTTCAGGGCAGTCGACGATGGGAACTAAGATCGCAGTTCTTAAAAAAGATGTTGTTCTGATTCAGTATTCTCAAGATGCTCAAAACAACGCTTCTACTGATTTCGCGGCCCAGGTCTTTGGAATCAAGGTGGAAAAGGTTCAAAACTTCTCAGAAGTTGTAGGCCTATGTCGTAAAGCTACGGAAGCCGGCAAATCTGTCCTGGTGGATGTCCGTCTGAACTCTAAATACACAGACGAAACAAAAAAATTCGTTGAGACACTTAAACGTGGTTTCCAGCACGTAGAAGTTCTATGCACACTTTCTGCAATTCACTCTGAATTATATAACCGAAAAATAATTGCCCGTTACAAAGAGATTGTGGACGGTGTTATCATTTCTCATGTGGACCTCTGTATGAACTTCGGAGCTCTTTTCAACGTTCATAAGGCCCACAACAAGCTTCCTCTTAAATTCTTCGGAACTGGCCCAGTGGTACCGGATGATATCGAAGGAGCGACCGCTGAAAGGTTGATGGCAGGTCTCTTTCAGTTCTAGATTTTCGATTCTCTGACTTTTTACGATCAGACAGGATGTCAGATCAAAGATTAGAGAATTCTTCGTGCGAGACAGGAGGTTTATGCACAAGACTAGCGAGTGGCTACAATCATTTTCCACATCTCAGAATCCAGTTAAGAAATCAGAACTAAGACGCGCTAGTGATTTTACCTGCTCGAAAATTTCTATCACTGGTGGAAAAGGCGGAGTAGGGAAGACCTCAATTGCTCTTAAGACTGCGCAGGAATTTGCTTCTGCCGGTTACAGAACTCTTCTTATCGATTGCGATTCGAATCTTTCGAATACAGCTATCAAACTTGGACTTCCTCTCGATAATAAATTTGAAAAAGTTCTCACTGGTGAAGCTTCTTTTGAAGAATGCCTGATCCAGAGAGGGAACTTCCACCTTCTACCAGCTTGTAATGGCTCAGTTGAAGTTTTTGAATCGAAGCTACACTTCGATGAAATCATCATCGATATTATTTCTTCGCATGAGCACGAGTATGATTACATCATTCTTGATTGCCCTGCAGGTATCTCTCGCGAAACAGTCACTCTGAACGCTTATTGCGACCACAGATGGATTGTTGTTACACCTGATAAATCATCTATCACAGACTCATATTCACTCGTAAAACTGCTCTCAACTCGTTTTGGCATCAAAGAGAATCACTTACTTGTGAACATGTACCAGAACGAAAAACAGTTCCAGAAAGTAGTCCTTACCCTGAGTGAAACGATCGAGAACTTCCTTGGAGTCCGTACTCATATCCTCGGAGGTATCCAGAAACTCGATATCTCGGCCGAAGGATTTGATACTTTTTTCCTCTCTGAGAACAAAAATGAGTTTCAGAAAAACTTCGTTAAACTTTTATATGGGTTCACCGAAAAAGCTGGTGGACCACTGACATCTCACTCGAGCAAAAGTCAGTTGGCCTATGAACACGATGTTCACTAAACGGTAAAAGCAGGAGAGCTAAAAAATGTCATCACTCACGGCCAAACTTAAGAACTTAAAAGACTACCGCTCGACAGTTGACCCTAAGGTCAAAGACGAGATTATTCTTGAGTACGCGCCACTCGTTAGATATATCGCTCAAAAAATCGCTTCACGTCTTCCACCGAATATCGAGCTGGATGACATGATCTCTTGTGGTGTTATCGGTCTTATGGACGCAATTGAAAAATTCGATCCATCTCGCGATAACAAGTTCAAGACATACGCTGAATTCCGTATCCGCGGTGCTATCCTTGATGAACTTCGTTCACAAGACTGGGTTCCTCGTTCTGTACGTGAGAAAGCTAAGGTTGTTGAAAAAGCTTACGCTAAACTTGAAAAAGATTTCGGTCGTCCGGCAACTGACGAAGAAATGTGCGAACACCTCCAGTGCTCAATGGATGAGTTCCACGAACTAATCAATAAATCAAAATCTGTATCATTGATGAATATCGACGATGCAGCTGCGATGTCGAAAGGTGATAAGAAACTTATGGTTTCTTTGATGGAGACTTCTCGTGGTGCTAACCCATCAACAGCTGTTGGGTACAAGCGTGCACAGGAAATCATCAAAGACGGCATCAAGACGCTTCCTGAAAAGCAGCGCCTGGTTCTTTCACTTTATTACTTCGAAGACCTTAACCTGAAAGAAATCGGCCAGGTTCTCGACGTAACTGAGTCACGCGTGTCTCAGCTTCACACTCAAGCGATCCTTAAACTGAAAGCTAAACTACGTAATCAGTTCGAGTCTTACGAAGATCTTGCTTCTTAAGTTCTGATTTCCGAAACCAAACCATCCAAAGCCTGGCTTCATCGCTGGGCTTTTTTTTGCCTCTACCCGTAGGGGCAAAAAATAAATATTTTTTGTGAAATGCTGCTTCCCAATCCCTTTCCAAATGTTCGAGAATTAAGTATCGGAAAACATTCAAAAGGTTTGGCTCATGGATTGGAAAAAAACTTTTAACCGCGGACAATGGGTGATCCACGGTATCTTTATCATCGCTGTTATCTTCGGCGTTGGTTCTACCATCTTCGCACTTCGCTTAAATCATCTTCAAAGTACTGAAGAAGAACGTGGTCTAAAGATCAACGGTCTTGTTCATCACCTTAAAAAAGATATGAGCTTTGAGAAGATCGGAAAACTTCTTTCGTGGGCCGAGTCCGATAAGGCCAACGATAAGATGCGCGAACTTTCTCAGAAAATTGCTGAGACGGAAGAGCTTCTTGAAACAAAAGCTTCAAAAGATCTTTCTCTTGGAATGAGAACATTCAATCGTCTCATCAACAACACTTCGGGTATGTCTGATCCATCGGACGCTCTGAAAGTACTGAACAATAAAGTAAACGGTCTTAAAGAGTACGCTGAACTTAAAAAGTATCAAACGGTTGAACTTATCTCTGAAAGGATGAAAGAACGTCTTGATCAATTGAATCCAAAAAATGTCGGCGGTTCAATCCAGGTAAGTTACCTTCGCACAGATATCAAGCGTCTTGAGCAACTTGTTGCCGGCGCAAAACTCACTGATAACGAAAAAGCAGCTTTGAATTCTCGTTTCTCATCGATGAATAACGAGATCGAGCTTCTTTCATCTCTTAATTCTCAATCGCGTGATCTTAAAGCTCATGTGACTCAAGCTTCACTCGCGCTTTCTCAATGGATGATTGATGTTGAGAAGAAAGCATCAGACATTCAGGGAATCCGTTTCCAGAAACAAAACCAACTTGTGATCATGCTAGCTGGAATGGTTGGCTTCATGGTGATTGCATGGATGGGTCTAGCTTATCTTTTCCGTTGGCAGAAAATCCGCATGGGTGAGCAAATTGAAATGGAAGTTAAGTCTGTCATCGAAAAGGGAATCATCGGTGATCAGCGTTTCATGATGGATCATTACTCTGATCTTACTCGTGAAGATATCATTCGTTTACTTGATGAACTCAAAATTAAATTAAATCTCGGATCTATGCTCCACAACGGTCTTCCGTTTGCGGGCTGTATGATTGATACGAACTTCAAGCTGACTTGGCACAACCATCTCTTCCTTGAGCAGTTCTACCTTTCAGATGAAGAAGTTCGCAGTGAAGCTTTCAACTGGGATTACCTTCGTGATTACCTGAATCTTGATGAAGATCCGATCTACCAGGCACTAGTGAACAAAATTGCTGGCATCTATCCAGTTAAAGTTAAGCAGGATGAATACGCTCCCTCTCAGCCTTACGAGATGTATGTAACTCCGATCAATGTGAACCGTGAAGATCGCGTGATGGTTTTCTTCTATCCGCTAGTTTCAGTAAAAGAAGCAATCAATGAACAGGTTGATCTTTCCCGCATGACACTTGGAAGATTCATCTCTCACTGGAATAACGATTCTCTTGATGAAGATCAGATCCGCCTTCTTGAAAAAGATTTCAAGAACAATGACTTGAAAGATCTTTACGATGGTCTTGTGATCCTCCACGAAAGAGTGAATGGTGAAAAACAAGAATGCCTTCGTACGATTAACGAACTAGAAAAAGAAAATGACAGTTACCGTGAAACAATCGCGGAAATGAAAGATATCGAAGATGAGAAGAAGGAAATTATCCGGCAGGAGTTCCAGCTTGCTAATGATCTTCGTGACACTTTCCTGGGTTCAGTTGAGAGAGTTGAGACTCTGATGCATATCAATCGCACGATCCTTCAGCAGAACGATGACCTGAAGACAGAAGCACAAAAAATGCAACAGACGACTTCAATCCTGATGAAGAAAACAAAAGAGACTCTCGATATCATGGGCCAGCTTGATGGCGTGAAAACTGATTATAAGAAACTGAAGTTTGAACTTCTCGAAGTGAAAGCGAAGCTTATCTCAATCAACAACACT
>JBEIQF010000030.1:0-16604 GCA_040376635.1 Halobacteriovoraceae bacterium | reverse complement strand
TTCATTTTCATGTTCACTTCAGCACACTCATTAAGTTTTGTTTCGTACTTCTTGTGAATGTTCATCATCTGTTCACACTTCTCACGAGAAACACCAGGAGTTTTCACAACTTCTTTTGTCTTCGAGTTGAATGATTTGTAAGCAACGTTTTTTACGAGACAGACGCCATCTTTAACTTCGAATTCTGATTCTTGCCCCATCGGGATTACAAGTGCAGACTTCTCTACGATTTTTGCGTAACCATCTTTGATCTTGCCGACAACTTTCTTGTCTTTGCGCCATTGCTGTTTTGCTTTTTGAAGTGCTTCAATGTTTCCGTCAAATCCAGCTTTCTTAGCATCTTCTTTTGAAAGTTTAGAAAGAGGAACCATTTTTCCATCTACGAAGAATTGTGGTTCAGAAGTCATGAAGTCCGGTGCCTGATACTGATTATTAAATCCGCCGCCGTAACCAATTCCACCGGCGATCCCGCCAGCGTATCCGCCTGCTACATATCCTCCACCCATATACTGAGCAGAAGTGCCCATGTAGATAGAGCTGTTAACAACCATATCTTTGTATGACTTCACTGATTTTTGATCCATCTTTTCGCCTCCAGTGCTCACTTTTACGATGTGACCCTGATCATTGCGTTCAATGATGAATTCGCTCGAAACACTTCCCATGCCGTAGCCCTGAGATTCAACAACGTATGTTTCTTTATTGCCTTCAGTCTTTTGTGATTTAACTTTTGAAAACTGACCAAACTGAAGTTTGCCGTCGTTATCAATCTGCGCGCCCCAAAGTCCTGAAGACATGAGACAGCGAGAGTAATCGACATCAGCGAATGCCACTGAGCTTAGTAGTAAGCTTGAAACAAAAAGAACATTTTTCATTCACAACTCCTGTTGATGATAGTTGCCAATAGAATAACTTGAAGGAGGGCGCTGCCGAACTCAAGAATAGTTTTGGCATTTTTTGCCTGATCATCACACTCAGATGTTAGGGTTATAGCTCCAATTATGGTAAACTTTGACTATGAATAATCTTGTCCCTTCACTTTTTGTCAGTCACGGTATGCCCCCTCTGGCGCTTATGGATGATCCCTACAATTCATCCCTCATTAATTTTGGACGTCATCTGAATATCAGAGGCATCGTTTGTGTCTCTTCTCACTGGGTTTCACCAGGCCCGATTCAGATAACGACAAACAACAAGCCTTTTATTCAGCATAACTTTCACGGCTTTCAGAAAGATCTTTATGACATTCAATACAACCCGCCATTTTCATCAGGACTCGTTGATGAAGTGACTGATCTTCTCGTTGAAGAAAATTACGATGTCGTCCCAAATGCCAGTTATGGTTTTGATCACGGTGTGTGGATGCCACTGAGATTAATTCGTCCGGAAGCGGATCTTCCGGTTGTGCAGATTTCTCTTCCATTCAACGAAGATCCAAGACAAACGATGAAGCTCGGGCACTGCCTTGCTAAACTTCGTGAGAATGGGATTCTTCTTGTAGCTTCAGGTGCAGCTGCCTTGAATGCTAGTAAGATCGTCTGGCATGCACGAGGCGAGGATGTTCATCCAAAGATTAAAGAGTTTGATGAATGGCTGAAAGAAAACCTACTTCATGCAAACATTGAAAACCTTCTTGATTATAGAAAGTCTGCTCCTGGCGGAGAGTTTGCTCATCCGAGTACGGCGACACTTTTGCCATTATTCTTTACCATTGGTTCTTCGATGAGCGGGGATATGCCTCAGATCATTCACCAGGGTTTTAAGTATACTTCAACGTCGCTTCTAACTTTTTGTCTTGCGGGTGAGGAAATTACGAACAAATCATTCAGTTAAGATTACGGAGGTTGTAGGTAGTCAGAAATTTTCATCCAACCTCTCATTAAACGCGGCTTGATAATCCAGAAAGTCAGAACTTTGAGGAAAAATACTGTGTGATAAATTCTCATGTCTTGCTCCAGTGTGTGTGCCTGTGACATGAATTTACAAAATGATTATTGAGTCATTGTGGAGTTTAGGTCGGGAAAAATTTTCCTTTAGATCTTCTGGAAGATGACTCTTAGGCATGCACCATTGATTTGACCATGCGACAAGATATTAATCATCTCGACAGAGCCGCCATGGACCTGTGCGATGGTTTTCATAATGACAGATCCAAGACCGAGAGAGAAATCGTTCTCATCCTTTCTCTGTCTTCTCTCACGTCGTTTGCCGAATGACTTGAGTGATTCTTCTGAAAGCCCCGGACCGTCATCCATGATGAGAATTTCAACACGATCTTTCTGGTCGTTCACTTTTACAGTGATCGAATTCACAGCATATCTAGAAGCATTATCAAATGCATTCCTGAAAAGTCTCGTAATGAGATGCGAATCTCCCAGAATCTGGGGATGATTTGTATCGCAGGGAACGAACTTCCAGTTAATGGCCTGTCCGGCAGCGATTTGTCTTGAAAGCACTTCTTCTTCGAGGAGGGAAGTCAGATTGATTTTTTCAGTTGAAGACTTGTAATGAGGTCCATCAATCGTTGCAACAAGAGTCAGCTTATCAAGGAGATCCTTGAAATAACGGATATCCGTTCCAATCATGGCAAATAGTTCACTCTTATCCTCACTGGTTAGTAATTCGTGGTGTTCCTTCATGGTCTCGAAGGCCGTGCTGAGACTCGTGAGAGGAGTACGAAGATCGTGGCCAAGTTCCTGCAAAAGATTTGATCTGGAGATTTCTGTTTCACGTAGTCGCATAACGAGTCTTTCGATCTCATTGGCCATACGATTGAAGTCGAGAATAAGGTTACCAAACTCATCAAAACGCTTGATTTCAAAGCGGGCCTTAAGATCTCCGCCTTCAAGGCGTCCGAGAACTTTTCTCGCTTCGGAAGATTTTCTTCTTAAGTAATAGAAGCTGATCGAGAGTGCGAGGAACACAGCAAGTGCTGCAGTCGTAAATGTATGTGTACCTTGAATCAGAAGATAGGGTCCCTGAAACAATGTTCGTTCATTATGGGAGATGAGATAGGTGACAGGTGTCGTATCAAGTTTAACGACAAAAGTTTTCGGTTTGATGCCGAACTCTTCCTCGTTCATTTCAATGCCATGAATTTTTTTTGGAACATGAAGGTCTTTCCATTCAATAGGAAGATCGAGCGTTGAGTTGCGTGAAAGAATAATCCCTTCCTGGCTTACGAGCCACAAATAAGGCTTAGGTTTTTTGTCGTCATGGGATTCACCGAGGTCAGGACCGAATTCAGTAATTTTGAGCAGGTTATAGGAGTCACCCTTTGGCGCAACCGGAGCACCAACTTTATTGACGTTAATTTTTGAAACAGGCTGATGGTCGTTTGATTTTTCAATCGCACGGGCCACATACATGAGATATCCATAACGGTAATCTTCAACTGCCATGTCCGAAATACGGACAAGGCAGTAAAGGGAAATCAAACTGATGGTTAAAGCACCGATGATAGAAATAAAGAATAGTTTAAAGTAAAAAAGTGACTTCACTAAGTTTTCCACTCCAGGCGATATCCAAGACCGTAGACGGAAGAAATTTGTAAGTTCTGTCCGGAAACTTCACGAAGCTTCCTTCTCAGGTGACTCATGTGCGAATCAACTGTCCGGTCATAAAGATCAGCATTTTCATAAAGAGAAGAAAGAATGTTTTCACGAGTTACGATGTCACCAGCTTTTCTTGCAAGAAGAGTAAGAATATCGAGTTCTTTTCTTCCGAGTGAAATCATTTCACCCATAAGTGTGACAACTCTTTTCGTTGGATCGATTGTTAGTTCTCCGAATTTGATGGTCTGCATATGTGGCATTAGCTTTCTTACAAACTTGTTCACACGAGCTTTTAATTCTTCCAGGCCGAAAGGCTTTCTCAAATAGTCATCAGCACCATTCTTGATTCCTTTTACTACAGTCGCTTCATCTGTGAGAGCGCTTAAGAAAACTATCGGAACATCGTTTCCTGATTCACGTACTTTCTGACAAAGGTCAAGGCCACTTCCATCAGGAAGTCCAATATCCATAAGGAGAAGATCAAAATGATCCGTACTGATCTTTGACCATGCATCCTGGAAAGTTCCGGCATTGTCCGTGTCAAATCCGCTCAACTTGAGATTGAGTTTCAAAATCTTTGTAATCTGGGGATCATCTTCGATGATTAAAATTTTTGGCATCTTGTTTCCTCACATTTAGGATCTTACCCTCTAGGTCGATCACGAAAAGTATTATTTTTGTTTGAACATTCAAGTCGATTTTTTCTTCCCGTATAATTTCTCAAAGAACACCTGACACGACGGATTTAATTCGTCTTTTTTCTCATCAAGGCAACTAGTGAAAAACTCTTGATCATCTCGTGGATGGCCGCAGCCAATATGATCAATTTCCTTAAAACAAGAGCGGGATATGCTCAGCTTTTGACTCTTAGGCATAGTTCCCTGGCCCTCTTTATGTTCGAGATCAGCATAAGCAGTGAATGAGATAAAAATAACTGCAACGAGCATTGAACGCTTCATAAAATTCCTCTTCGATTGTTAAAGGAAGTTTTTCCCGACTTCACCCATGATGTCACCGATGGCGTAGGGGACAGAGTAGTCCCTTGCCGAATTCCATGACGATGAATGATCGAAGCCCAGCTTATGCATCCATTCGTGCATAAGATTGTGAGCGACTCCTGCAGGGGTATACTGATCAAAATATTTCGTATTCACCCAGATTCTTCTTGAAGATGGGTAGGTGTAACCGACGACATTCGTAGATGCAGTGTAAAGTTCCACTTCTACATCCATGGCATTGTTTTTAGTCGGCTGTAATTTTTCAGCTCCATCAAGCATGATCTTATAGATCTGCGCATTCGTGTATCCACGATTATCAACGAAAGTTCTGGCGCCATTATAGGTGTGATTCAGGATTCTATTTTTGAATTCTTCTGTAGCAATGACGAGTTTGATGATTTCGATTGCTTCTTCCATCTTTTCACGTCGAAGGCTTTCAAAATTCACTAAATCAACTTTTGTATTAAATGTGAGTGCTTCATCAGGAACGACATAAAAGTCTGCATCCGTGACTCCCACATAGGATGGGTCAAGAGATTGGCCAGAAGGATCATTCTTTAGATCACAAGAAACTATGAATAAAGAAAAGGCGAGAATCGAAATTATGCAACTAGTCTTCATGGAGCAACAATGCCAAGAAGCTTTTTAGTTTTGAAATTAGGCAAATAATGCCTAAATTATAAATATTTATACACGGATAACAGCCTTATATTAGGCAATAGTTACCCAAATTGAATTAACAAAAGTTTTAAGAGATTTTGGATATATTTAAGAGGGGCTTAATATTTTAAGAAATGACAGGGGAGAAGTGTGAATAGGATATGTTTAATACTTTTAGTTCTACAAGTCACTTCATGTTCGACACGTTCAGCAATTAATATTCGTAGTTTGCCACAGGGTGCAACTGTTTCAGTTATTGAGACAGATGGAACGATGAAAGAAATTGGTAAAACACCACTTGATACAAATGAGCAGTATGTTTCTCTTCAAGTAGACAAAGAAGGATATGAACCCTATCGAATTTTCTTAGGCGGCATTAAAACTTCAGGCCAGGAATTTACCGTCAAGCTTGCTTCAAAAGCAGAAGATCTTAAAGTTGGAGATATTAAGAATCGTCATGAGAAGTTAGCAAAAGGAATTGCTCGCGCGCACAGTTTGATTACCAGGAAAAAATTTACTGAAGCTGAAGCACTCTTAATTAATCTTACGAATGACTATCCATATGTCAGCGTCAGTTATGATCTCTTAGGAAACATAAGCTATCTCCAAAAAGATCTCCGCCGTGCCGTCGGATACTATGAAAAATCATTACAAATAAATCCGGAAAATCTTGAAACTAAACAAGTCGTCGACAGAATTAAGTCGATGTCAAATTAGGAAGTCGTTATGAAATACGTCATTGGCCTATTCATATCTGTAGTTGGTTTTTACCTTGCCAGTCAGCACTTACATCAGGACCTAAGAGAATATTGGGATTTTGTTGCCTTCTTTGTTGTTATACTAGGAACGTTTGCAGTAATGCTTATAACTTTTCCTGCTGTGCCTGCTGGTTTGTTACTTAGAAGATTTTGTCAGAAATTCTTTCTCCCTTCTCAGTCTTTGAAAAATCACGGACAGGTATGTCTAAGCTTCGTCATTGAAAAGAAAAAAGTAAAATCAACTTCAATTGAATCTAAGCTTCTAAATGATGGAGTGGAATTGTTAGAGCTTGGATTCTCTAAAGAAAAAATTATCGAATTGTTGTCTCAACGTTTTGAAGTCTATACTTCACGCATTAATACACTCTCGGCCTGGCTTAAAAGAGGTTCCAAGTATCCTCCAGCTTTTGGTCTTGCTGGTACCGTTCTTGGATTAATTCATCTTATGCGAGGTATTTCTTCAGGTATTGATACAAAAGAAACCGGTATCCGAATGGCCGTCGCACTCGTCGCTACATTTTACGGACTATTAATTTCAAATCTTATTCTCAATCCTTTGGGTGAATGGCTTCAGGAAGACATTAAACGTGATCAATTAAAGGCAGAGATGTCAATAAATGCTGTCATACTTCTTCTCGAAAACGCTTCCTATGTAGAGGCTCAGGAAGGATTAAATTGTTATCTCTCAGGTTCTGAAAAACTCAAAGTTAACTATCAGCAGATCGCTGAGAAAGAGGTTGCTTGAGATATTTAACGAAAAAAACTTATCATTTGGATGATTCTGATGGAGAAGGATCTTGGGCCATTTCTTATGGAGACATGATTACATTACTTCTAAGCTTTTTCGTAATCTTCTTCACTACGGATCTCAAGAAAGAAACAGCACAAAAGAAACAAGCTTTTATGAATTTCTCTCTTCAAGAACTTAGAGAAATACCGACCGAGATTTCCAAAGAAAGTCAGAATTCAAAAAGTCCTATCGATGCAGATAGTTTCCTAGATCTTGATATTCAAGTTCGAGAAGCAAATGACAAAATTGTGATTAGCTTCGGTAGATATTCTTTCTTTAATTCCGGGCAAGTTGATGTCAAAGATGAAACCGTTAAGATTCTTAATAAGTTTGCAGAAAAGTACCTACCACATGCCGGCACACATAGACTCTCTATCAAAGGTTTTACTGATACCAAAAAGGTATCTAATCCTAATCTAAGAAGATTTAAAGATAATCTTGAACTCAGTGCTTTAAGATCAATCGCTGCAATGAGAGTTCTCCAGCAGGCAGGTTTACCATTGAATCGAATGGAAATCGCAGGAGCAGGGGAATTGAATGACATCAATCGGTTTATCCCTGATTTGCTAGGTCTTACGAAAGAAGAAAGAGATAACTACTCTAGAACCATTATATTGGTAATTTCACCTGAAAGAGAGAATGCAATATGAAGTTGATTATACTTTTCCTTGTAGGATTGATCACTTTATCGACTTTTGCCCAAGAACCACAACTGGAACATCCACGAGTCATGGAACTTGAAGACAAATTGGTGAAAGAAGCATCTGCATACTTTTCAAGACGATTTCCCGGTGAACCTGTGTTTATCAAAGTAGATATTATACCATTAAGAAGAACTGCTGTTGTGTCTTCATCCGAAGAAGCATTGCCATATCATGATTCTGAGACTGATGAATTTATTGATGAGTGGGATGATCCAACCACATCTCTAACTGCCTTGAGAAATAGAGTTGTGAAGGTGATCATCGATGTTTCTGTTCCTGTTGACTACGATGATCAAAAGGTTGCGGACATCAAACAGGAATTATCAGTCTATTTAAGGCTAATTCCTTATCGCGATGATGTGAAAATTGAAAAAAAATTGAAAGTCGCTGAAGTGCAAACGCCTCAATATGTTTACTACGTAGTTACAGGCATCGTATTGGCCACATTAATGTTGGGAATTGCGCTTAGATGGAGTCTAAGTGGAATGAAGACTGCCTCTGTAGCACCCGCATCTTCTGGTAACGTACCTTCAATGCCTCCTGCTTCTGCCCCGAACCAGAATAGTTTTGCTCAGCCAACTAGAGGGAAAACAGATGTACAAGGAGATGTGACATTTCATGATCCAATTAAAACTCTGGATATTGTTCATATTAAGCTTGGGCAGATTGAACAAAGTAATACTTTTCCCACATTGAAAGACATCATGAGTCTTGATGAGCTTTGCAAAAATTCGAACCCTGGTTTTGGTGCCCTTATCTATGAATTTAAACAATCTCAGCAAAAAAACCTTTTTAAAGTAGGAAGAGATTCAAACTGGCTTCAGGCATTTTCTAGCCCCGGTTCAATAGATCAGGCCACCATGAAAACTCTTGATCTCATTACAAGAGAAAGAGAGTTTAGTGGAAACGACAGAGAGGCAGAGGATCTATTAATTCAGGTTTGGAGAATGGGAGATAAAGCATCAAGTTTTTTTAAGAACATAGATCAAGAACATGCATTAATTATTTTAGGAATGATACCTAAATCGGTTTCTCTGCATATTGCAAAGAAAACTTTTCCAGGTTCATGGGGCAAACTACTCGATAACCGTACGAGCAATGTATTGATTGATCCAAAAATGATGAAAGAGTATTTGAGAAAGGCTCTTGAAATTATGCCATGGTTTGAATCAAAACTTCTTGAGAATTACAAAAGAGACAAAGAGCTTCTGACATATCTAAACAAAGTAAGCATAGATGATGAAAAAGATATTTATGAAACTCTGCAGGAGGATTCCTTCATCTTGAAAGTTCGACCAGGTTTCTATCGAGTGTTTGAACTTGAAGACGATGATCTTGCGCAAGTGATTGGTTCATTTCCTCTCGATAAATGGGCATTGGTATTAATTAACTCTTCGAGAAATTATATTAAGCTTATTTCTGATAAGTTGGATGACAAAAAAAAGATGGTGCTATCGACACACTTGAAACGTCTGGATCAGACGGGGATTAATTTCGATGAGCAGAATTCATGGAAAACAATTATTGCAACCGATGCTCAGAAGTTTTTTAAGAAAGACGAGTCTAGTGATTTAAAAATGACTGTGCAAGGAGAAGAGAGTGAATCTCAGAAGCACACTGCTTAATTTAGTACTTTCTTTTCATTTGTTCTGGTGCTTTTCGGCGTTTGCAGAAAAAGGAAAAGTTAATCTTACGGGCGGTTTTTTTTCTATAAATGCCAAAGCTGGAGGGAAATCAGAATCGATTAGTAACCCTTCTGCTTTTCGCGTCGCTTATCAATATCCTTTAATGGAGCAGTTTGAAGTTCTTGTAGGATACTCGATTCTTCTAGCAGATTTTTCAGGTTCTGATTTGGGGTATGGATTGGACGTAGGTGCTAATTATTATCCTTTTACATTTTCACACGATTTAAAAGTTAAAGATCCCTATATTGAATTGACTACTCACTCACCGTATTCACCCTTCGTTGGATTGGGGTTTTACCAAAGACAATTTCAATCCGTGAAGAATTCATATGCAGGTCTTGGCTTCACTGCTGGTGTGGAAAAGTATTTCAATAAGAAGATAAATTTTAAAGCGGAAGCGCGTTTTATTAATTTGGGTGGCTCAGGTGATTCGTCTGCTACGGAAACAAACTTGCTGCTCGGAATTGTGTACAAGCTTTAGGAGTATCTATGAGATTTCTTATTCTGGCCCTTTTGCTTACTTTGGGGATTGGTTGTAACAAATCTGGTGGAGGAGCATTCGAAAATCTGGAGGATGATCAGACTGATGTCCTTCCACCACCGCCTGGAGCTGTTAAAATCCGCACTTTTACTCCGAGTCAGGATCCAGTCATTTTCACTTCAACTAGTAACGTCACTTTTGCCCTTTCGATTTTTGATGGAGCAGGGACAGTTAATTATGATTTTGTTCTTGATGATACGATTTCACTTCAGAATAGTGAATCTCCGTTTCTGGAAATCGTTGGCTCGACTTTAGGTACTGGCAATCACACATTGAAGGTTACAGCATCAAATACAACTTCTTCAGATTCAAAAGTTTTTAATTTACGACGTAACAATTTACCTACAGTCGTTTCATTTAATCCGAGTCTAACTGGATCAATGCTAAATTGTTCTCAGGATACCTTGACGATGAATGCTGTTACAACAGATTCGGATAGCGACCCGTATACTCATAAATGGCTCATTGATGGAGTTGAGGTTACTGGGACAACTCCTTTTGTTTCTGTATCAAATACTGCCTCATCTGCTCAGATTGCGTATAGTCCTGATTGTTCTGTGGCAGGATTTCATCAATTTACATTGCAAATTTATGACGGATTTGAAACTACAAATACGACGTGGTCTGTTTCTGTTGTTAACCCAGCGGTTGAGACAATTATAAGTTATTTCCCAACTTCTAATAATATAACTGCATTAAGTACAGAGACATCTAAAACTTTTAATGCAAGCGGTTCAGGTGTAGGGTCTTTAACATTTACATGGAAACTTGATGGTGTAGTCGTAAAGACTGACACTGGTGTTGTCTCAAGTAATTTTATTCTTGATACTTCATCAGGAATTCTTTCTACTGGGAATCACACTCTTCTGATGACTCTTACTGACAGTACCTTGGCAAATGATCCTCCGTTGCCTGTTTCGAGAAGTTGGTTGATTTATAAAAACCAGAAACCTACGATCCTCTCACCATCTCCTTCAGACAGTAAGCTGATGAATTTAAATACTCAGCTTGCTCTCTCTGCAAATTTGCAAGACGCTTTAGATACATTTACAGCAACAATTACAAAAGGCGCATTAGACTGTAATCCAATTTCTGAATGTGGACTTTCTAGTGTTGTTCTACCTACAACTTCAGGGACTTTCTCTTCTATTTTTACACCTGGTTCAACTTTTTTAGGTGAAAATAATTTTCAACTTAAAGTTACAGACAGCTATGGTGAATTTGAAACTTATTCATTTAATGTGACAGCAAACTATTTCAGCGATGCTTGTAATAATTTGTCGGCTGGGAGAATCTGTACTATCTCTGGATTGCCTGGGTTAGGCAGTGGTCTTAACACTACAACTGAGGCTAATAAAGTCAGAGTTTCACCTTCATGGTTAACTCAAGATGATCAGGGTAACTGGTTTTTCTCTGATCATTCTACAAACACTGTTTGGTATCACAACACAAAATCAACTCCTGTCACCCTGTGGGCAAACTCGCTCCCGTCTGCCACGATTGTACCAGCAAATTCGATATTTGTTGTTGCCGGAACTGGTGTTGCTGGTTCTGGTGGTGCTGGGCAATTGGCCAGAAAAGTTCCTCTAAACTTTGGTAACCAGGGCGGAGGACTTGCATGGGATAGTGTCCGCAAAGAACTCTACATTGCCGACTATAGCAATAGCAGAGTCATTCGAATCGGCCAGAACGGAATTGGAAATACTTTTTGTGGTGCGAGTAACTTGAACACCCAGAATTCTGTGGCATCGAACAATGAGTGTATTAACCCGGTCGATATTGAGTTTGATAATTCCAATCGTCGAGTTTATGTAAGCCTTCAGGCGAGACATATCATAAAATATTTTGATGTGAACGATGCTTTACCGGCAAACTGGAGAGGTTTTATACTTGCTGGAGCTTACAACACAGCAGCTAACACTAACGGTACAACAAATTTGACGGCATTCCCAAGCTCAACCGTCGCCGGAACATCCAGGCTGAATCAGCCATGGGGACTTAAATTAGATATTACAGATAATATTCTCTATTTCACTGAGTATGGCTCTTGTCGTCTAAGGGCACTTGGATTACCTGGATCCACAAGTAGAACTGTAGCTTCTCAAAGTATTACATCTAATAATGTCTTTACGCTTGCTGGTAATGGCTGCGGCTCACCGGCGGTAAATACCAATACAGCACTAGGAAACAATTTATTTAACCGACCTATGGATGTTGAGCTTTTGAAATCCGGAGCGAATGTTAATGGATTATTTGTTTCTGATTTTGGTGGAAACAGAATCAGTTTTATTAATAATACCGCTTCAGCGATTGTCCTGGGAAATCAGACCATCAATGCCGGAAATATGAATAATGTTCTAGGAAATGGTACGTCTGTGCCGTCGAATCCACCAAGCGGCTTGAATAGTGTCATTCTAAGTCCTTTCGGTTTGAGTATCAAAAATAATGTACTCTATACTGGAGCAAGACTAAGCAGCTTTATTAAAACGATGGACATCTCAATTGGTAATGGTGCTGTAAGTACCTACCTGGGTGGTATACCTCGTGCCGGTTATTCAGGAAATGCGCCGATTGATTCTAAGCTTGTAACATTCAATGCTCCTTTAACTTTGATTCATAAACCTGTTGGTAATCTGCTTTATGTCAGTGACACTGCCAACGCGATGATAAGAAGTATTAATTTGACCACTGGAAGGGTAGAGGATTTCATTGGTACAGGGACTGCGGGACAAGAGAATTTAATTAACACAGTAACTACTGCGACTAGATTGATAACACCAAGAGGTATGGCTTTCTATAATGATTTTTTCCTTTATGCAGATGGGGCAAACAACAACTGCTTCATACGGGCCTATAATCCGTTGGCAACAGATGAGCTAATTTTTAACACTCTAGTAAATCAAAACAGGACTTCACCTGTTGCAGGATTCTATAACTGGTGTGGGTCTGCTTTCGGCGGAATATCACCTCTGGCAACAACTGACCCTAATTCTAGAATTCAAAATCCTTATGGAATAGGTGTAGATAGTGACAACGATACTATGTATATCACTTCGAACAACTCTCACTGTGTATTAAAAGTGAATGGTGCAGGGATGATGGTTCCAGTTATAGGAAGTTGTGGAACCGCGGGTGGGGCGCCAATCTATGGTGGCAGTTATCCGGATCTTGCGCTTCAAATGAATGCTCCGGCGGAACTGATTATGGATCCCCTTTATCCCGGAAACTTCTTTCTTGTGGATTTTTCGAATAGTGCTCTAGCGCATGTTAAATATGCTAATTTAACTCAACCAGGTGGAGTCAGTTTCTTCGCTGGAGCTGAGTATATTTCACCTGATTCTGTTGGAACTGTACTTGCCGCGACAAGTTCACCTGGTTTCATAAGGGCGTTAGCGGCATTTGAAGATTGGATTTGCTTTACTTCCGGAACCACAACATCAGGTCAAGGCAACAACACCGTTGTCTGCAGAAATCGCGATTCTGGAGTCCAGCAAGTATTTGGGCTTGCGGGTGCAGGTGGCATACAACTTGAGACAGAGCAAGAAGGTGCTTCAGTTATCTCTGGTGGATCTACTGTAACCTTTGCTGCACCATCAGGACTTGCTTTTGATTCAGACGGAAACCTATTTGTTAGTGAGCAAGGCTCACATGTTATACGGATGATAAAGAAGTGGTGGTAGAAGTTAAGGCCTCCTTATCGTGCTTTCTTTCTAATGTATAAATATTGAAAGCATGGCGAATAACAGGTTGAGCGACATTCCTTACAGGACATCCTCCTGGAGTTTCTCCACGTTCTACTCCACCGTGAGCGTGGCCGTGAAAACAGATATCTGCTTTTCCATAATCAACGGCTTCGGCCAGATAGTAGCATCCAAGGAACGGATAAATTTCTTTCTTCTCACCCGCAAGTGTTTGCGCAGTTGGTGAATAATGAAGAAGCACAATTTTATAATCCGCATCCATATCTTTTATGACTTGCTCTAGAGCACGCGCATTGTTCTTCGAATGTCGCATAAATGCTTTCATTTCAGGTTCTCCAAAGTCCGAACCACATGCGCCAACAAACCCTCCACCAAATCCTTTCGATCCCGCGATTCCAACTTTACTGTCAGCAACATTTATTGTGATTGAAGTTCCTTCTAGAACGGTCACGCCAGCATCTCGTAAGATTTGAGTGACTAGATCAACCTGGTCCACATGATAATCGTGGTTACCAAGGACCGCTACAACTGGAACTGGACATTTTCTAAGATCCTCTGCGAGAACTCTCATTTCTTCAGGGTGCCCCGTCTGAGTGAGATCACCGGCAAGAAGAAATACATCTGCTTTTTCTTCAAGACCGAAGAAGTGCTGACTTAATCTATTGTGTGATTTACGGTCAAAGTGAACATCTCCAGCAGCGGCTATTCTGATCATTTGATGGCCTCGCTTCCTTCTGGTGCCCGAAGCACTCTTACGTTAACCTGATTCTTACATTCAAAATGAGGAGCGACGGATCTGATAACTTCATCAACTGCTTCACGCTGTTCATCCGTAAATACTTCACCCTTTGCCCAGATCGTCTTATCAGAAACAACAACTTTAATGTCATGTTCTGCAATTCGTTCATCAGTTGTAAGGGCCTCCATGATTCTGCCTTTGGTGTAGATCGGAGAATTTGATCCGTCTTCAGATGTTTCAGGCATTTCATGCATAGGGTGATGTTGTGACTTATAAGGATGAATGATTGAATCGGAAGAATATGTAGGTTGTTCAAATACCATTTTATAAAGTCGTTTAATGATTTCATGAGGAACTGCAATGTCATTTGATTGTGCATAGACAAGAAGAGCAAGAACTCTTCTTGGAGCATGCTTGGATCTTCTTAGAAGATATTCCCAATCTATATTTTCACGTTTCAGTACGGCAAGAGCATCATGCCAGTGATGTGGATTATGCTCCTGGTGAGCAGCTGCCTTAATGACAACAAAGTCTTCAGGACTGATGGCATTGATAAATTTTCCACCAATGTTCATACGTCTTACATGACTTTGAACTTCATCATCAAAGTAAATATCTCCCGATGACTTAAAAATTACGTCGACAAGGATGTCATCTTTCCATGCTTTGAAAAGCCAGAATGGATCTCTTTTCTGAGACGTGTATCCTTCTTTCTCCAGAACCTGCAGGACTCTCTCAGCATCATCAGGCTTAACGAAAAAATCAATGTCATGTGTAACACGTGGGCGTCCAAGACTCTTCGTTGCAAGTCCACCAATCAGTGCATATGGAATACCTGAATGTTCGACCACCTCAACGGCGTGATAAAGAATTCTTTCCAGAGTGGAAAGCTCGGTCAGATTGTGGTCATGATAATCACGTTCACATTGTTCCTTCTCTTCTGCATGGCTCAAGATTTTTTTTGTCTCCATAATTTCCCCCTGGGGGTTGATTCATTCAAATCACAGGCCAAACGTATAACGACTTGAGGCGATTATTTGTGGCAATATGTCCCGACACTTTTCCCCTGTAAGAGAATGTAAAATTCTGCTGAATGGGGGGATTGATAGGAACAGTCTGAACTAGTACACTTTTTTCATGCTAAAGTACCACCGGCTTACAAGCTCCTCTGCAAGAGAGTTTGCCAATGAACTTGCTGAACTTCGACTGAAAGTTTTCTGGGAGTTTCCCTATCTCTACGAAGGAAATCCAGAATACGAAAAGAAGTATCTTGAAACCTATTTTAAGGCGAAACATTCTTTTATTTTCTTAGTCGAAGATGAGAAGAAAATTGTAGGTGCTACAACCGGTATCTGGGCACAGGAAGAAGAAGAAAGTTTCCGCCGGCCATTTGTCGCAGCAGGGATGGATCCTGAGTCCGTTTTTTATTTTGGGGAATCAGTTCTTCTGAATCATTACCGTGGTCAGGGAATTGGGAAGAAATTTTTTGCAGAGAGGGAAGCTTTCGCAAGAACACTACCATTCATCAAGTATCTCTCATTCTGCGCGGTTGTCCGTCCAGCAGATCATCCCTTGAAACCTTCTGACTATGAACCTCTTGATTCTTTCTGGCGTAACATGGGATTTGAAAAAAATCCTGGTCTCCTCACTCAATACGAGTGGAAAGACAGGGGAGAAGAATTACAAACGAAAAAAAATATGCAATATTGGGTAAAAAAAATCAGATAAGGAGTCTTTATGAATACTAAATCTCTCATTGAAAAATACTATCAGGCGTTCAATGCTAAAAATTACGACGGAATGCTCGATCTGCTTACGGATGATGTTTCTCACGATATTAACCAGGGGAAAAGAATCCCCGGTAAGAAAGCATTCAAGGAATTTCTAGCACGCATGGATTTCCTCTATGACGAAAATCTAACAGACATGGTTGTGATGACTGACGAAACTGGAAAAAGAGCTTCAGCAGAATTTATCTGTAACGGCGTTTATAAGAATTCCGATGAAGGCCTTCCGCCTGCAAAGGGCCAAAAGTACCGTCTTCCGGTAGGATGTTTTTTTGATATCAAGGACGGAAAAATCGCACGCGTTTCAAACTACTATAATATGAACGACTGGATTAAGATGGTTCAGCAATAATGAAAATCTCTGTCATCAGCTACTCTTTATCTCAAGATCCGATGACTCTTTCAGACTGGAAGGAAAAGCTCCTGTCTGAAATTAAGTCATGTGTGGACAAGGGATCAGAAGTGGTCCTGTACCCGGAGCTCTTCCTGATGGGACTTGCCCGTTACACAGATGCAAAGTCTCCGCTTGAAGAGATTCAGAAAACAGCACGATTAATAGAAGACGACATCCTGCCTTTTCTGAAAAAAGAATTGTCTGCATGGACCACCGTCATTCTTGGAACTGGCCCAAGAGAACATCATGGTAACATCTATAATTCTTCACCGATCCTTCATAAAGGTGATTGG
>JBEIQF010000502.1:0-1641 GCA_040376635.1 Halobacteriovoraceae bacterium | reverse complement strand
TTGTGACATCAATGATGGTAGCAATATTTCTCATCGGATGTTCTGGCGTTCCAGGAAGCGGGGCCGCATGTACTTCCACCCAGAAGATAGAGCCGTCTTTACGGATATACTTCTTCGTAAAATTCCACCTATCTTCACTTCTTGAAGCAGATCGACTGAGAAAGCTATTTGTATGTTCGTGCTCATCTGGAGGAGTGAGATGATTGACTGTAAGATTAAGAAGATCTTCCTTTGAGTATCCAACCATTTCACAAAAAGTTTGATTTACTTTCAGGTACTGTCCGGTTTGTGGATCAACCACGGCCTTACCGGTTCCGGCAAGTTCAAACAGGATATTCATCTCATTGGCAGATTGTTTAGCGAATTCCGCCCCGGCCTTCTTCATACCAAAATCGATAGACTCAAGAATGATGTCTCTTTCGTCTGGTTTAATAGTTGTGATTTTTTCAAGAGTGCGGAAGATAACTTTGCGAAGAATGTTGTATTCACTCAGGGCATCTTCTATTGAATACTCTGATAGGTAGGCCCTTTCGGACCCATGTTTGTGAGCGAAATCAATAATATCAGGTTTTACGTGATTCAAGCTGGTACGAAGTGCGATAACAAGATCATCAAGAAAGACCGGAATAGAATCTCTGAGAGCAAGTTTTGTTTCAAGCCTTGCGGCCGGCAGGTAAGCCTTTACTTCTTCTTCCCAGATGGAGAGAATTTCATTTTTTTTATTCTTTAATGTCTCGGATAATTCCAGACTCATAGATGAATCCCCTGAACTCCAGTCATATTCTCACTATCGATATCCAGGTTATTGATAAGATCGCCGACGCCATCCAGGGAGAGAGCAAGACCTTCAAGAGTCGCGCGAGCACCAGGTCCGTTCACCTTGCCGGTCAGAGTGACTACACCGTCGTAAACATCAACATCCACTTTAGAGGAATCGATTTCAGTATGAAGCTTGAACAAGTGGAGTATTTGTTTTCTCAGGAATCGATTAATCCTACTCATATAATCTCCTTTTGAAATCATATCAGGCCGAGATGCATCTGCATTCTAAAAAAGAATTTGAGTCTGCATTATTAACTTTATGTTCCTAGATCAATTCAAGATCGGGTGTCATGATTTTGCGAAAAGGATCTTATATGAAACCTATCTATATATCGAGACCAGAACCAAAAAACAGAGCACGTCTCTATATCATTGCAGGAATTATTCTTTTCCTCGTAGCATTACGGGCGATGACTCCACTGCTCGTAGAAAATTATATCAACCATGCTGGTGGCGACGAAAAAGGTTATGCCTTCAGAGTTGATGATATTGATCTGAAGATCTGGCGAGGAGTTGTTACTGTAGGTGAAGCGAGAGTCTACAACGCAAAAACTAATCAAAACTTTGTAGAAGCAAACGATATTACATTTAACTTTGATCCAACGAAAATATTTGATGACAAAAAAGTCTTCACGATCAGCGGTAGAGAGGTGGATATCATTCTCTCAAAAGATTTTTCTTCTGAGGTTAAACGTGTAAAAAATGAAACCAAAAAGAAAACTAAGAGTGAAGTGTATCTCGATAAGGTTGAAGCAGAATTTAAAACGATTAATGTTCAGCAAAATGAAGAGGGTGGTACCCGTACTCTCATCACACTAG
>JBEIQF010000154.1:0-7539 GCA_040376635.1 Halobacteriovoraceae bacterium | reverse complement strand
TCGTTAATGCTCTCTTAGTTGAGTACTTACGGAAGTGGTTAGCAGCTTTTGCAATCTGAAGTGAGCGATCAGCTGAAAGACCGAATTTGCCTTTAACTTGTTTCGCCATTTCTACTACAAGATACTGCTCAACAACTGCTGCTTTCTTCAAAGTATCTTTGTTAGTAACAGAAGTTTCAGAGAATAGAAGTCTTCCGTTAGCAACAAGACCGCGCTTAGTTTCGCGAGGAGCTTTAATTTTTGAGTAATCGATTACGTCGTTGTGGAACATAGAGATTACGTTAGCGTAACCTTTAAGTGCCTTAGATTTTCCAACTGAAAGACCGTAGCCATCGTCGAAACCATCATCGTAACCAAGATCGTATCCATCATCGAAGCCGTCGTCGTAACCTAGGTCGTAACCATCGTCCGCGCCGTCATCGTAACCATCATCGTATCCAGCATTGTAACCAGCTGTGTATGCACCTGAGTCACCTGCATCGTATCCATCATCGTAACCATCATCATAACCATCGTCGTATCCAAGAGTGTAACCTTCGTTCTTACCGTCTGTTTTACCAGCAGAGTAACCAGTGTTGTAACCTTGTGTCTGACCATCAGTTTTACCAACGTTGTAACCCTGGTTGTAACCGATCTGGATACCTTCAGTTTTACCAGCAGCGAAACCAGCATTGTAATCAGCAGAAGCAAAAAGATCTTTTGCTCTCTGATAACCAGCTTCATCCCCGTCAGCATAACCGTCGTCGTATCCTTCATCGTAACCAGTTGTGTAGCCTTGAGCTTTACCGTCAGCAAGACCTTCGGCATATCTGTCAGAACTAGAACCGCCGCCTGAGTTACAAGCAACAGCTAGAAAACCAACGAGTGATAGAGTCGCGAGATTTAATCCCTTCTGAAGTTTCATGAACCTTCCCCTTTGAAGAAAAAATGCACAGGTATGCATCGTGTTTGGTTAGTAAACACATCAACGAGCATCCTGCTAATTTGGTGTATGGGGAGAGGTAGAGCAATTTGCTTGCCAACTTTTTGGATTCACTTTGGCACTGATTTTGATTTATTGCCGCTGCGCAAGATGCGATTTGATTCTAGTTTTTGGAGACACCTTGGCCCCTCTACTTGAGGTATTTAACCGAGGTCAATGAATGATACAGTGCGGCTACAGCGGGGAAATTTCAATTTCCAAAGATGCAATTTAGATTATAGAGATCACAAATCCTTCCTTTATATCTATTCTCAAAGTCTCTCCCTCACCAAGTAAAAACCAAATTTGATTTTTCTCATAGCCACCATCCAATATTGAGTCACAGGCCAGATCTGAATATTTATCTATCTTGAATTTTTCTACTCCAGAAAGCCGAAAGGTTCTGTCTCTTTGGATATCTTCTTTGTATTTAATTAATTGATCTGGATAACAAGCTCCAATCTCGTTCGTTATCCTGATGTCTAAATTTTTATTTGTCTCATCGTATTTGAAGTCAAAAAATATTGTACTGTCATTCATACAATATTCGATAAAATCAGCTAATTTAATCGTTGCAAAACTATTCATCTTTTTCACTCATCATCAATGTCTATATACCGTCACAACTCTATTTGAGGTTTCGGACATTATGCAAATTTTCATAGAATTTATGTATTTCAGGAACTTTTCCTAAAAGCTCATTACGAGTATCATAGCTTTCGTAAAATCTCGCGAATGTTTCGGCGAATGCTTCACGCGGCACCAGACAGTAATCTTTTTTGCAGATTGAACTGAGGTACTCCTTTATATGTTCCCTCTTCAAAAGTTCTTTCCAGGCCTTTGAATTGGAAGCGCCGTCCGTCTTATATGTTGAATCCAGTGCGTGTCCATGTTCATGCAAAAACAAATTTACGGAACCATGTCCTTCGTGAAGCCTGTTCACTACTATGCGGGTTGGCTTCCCCCATCTTGGATTTCCCCCAGCACCTGGAACGTCCGACCAACTTCGACCATCGAAAGTTGAAAATGAAAAACCCCAAGTCGGATCATCCGTAACACCCTGGCCTTGGATGAGGTGGATTTTTGCTTTTCTTGAGATCATTTCCTGCATGAGTGATTCAGGAAATTTTTTGACTTGAGTGATGAAGTCATCCAGGTGCGCTTCATCGATAGATTCTGATTTTAAAATGATGTTGTGACGTTTGAAAAAATCTTCGCGAGATTCTTCCTTGGCAATAACTGATAGAGATACTAATAATAAAATTAGGATGTATTTCATTGGCCAATTATAGACCCCATAAATCTCAATGCTTATTTCGTGAAAAAGATTCAAGACCGACTAAACTTCTTAAGCCACGATATCAATCCTGAAAACATGTTCGACCGAGATTCATATTGAAAGATACTTTCTAACGTGTGACTTTCGAAATATTTTAGATCAAAATTTTGTTTCAAATAATTGTTTGAATAAAACAATAAGGAGGACTTCAATCCTTCTATATCAATAGTATTTTCTACAAGGTGAACTTCAATTGATTTTCCTTGAGACCGTAATTCAATTTTATGTCCATTTACATCCCAGCCTGTGTACTCTTTGTCTTCAACATCAATCATTTCTATATGACTATTTAAGTGTTCTATCGATTTGATAAACACCATGCATCTATCTGTATCTTTTAAAAAAACGGGAAAAGAAACTTTCATCAACTCACCTCATAAAAAAGGCCACCCCGAAGGATGGCCTCTATTCTATTTGATTTGAGAAATCAGATTAGATGAAAAGCTTAGTTACGATTTCAGTCATCTTCTCAGGAGTTGTGCCGTTCTTCTCAGCAGCTTTTTCCATAATTGAAGAAAGACCAGAGATATCACCTTTCATTGAAGCATCAAAAGCTTTCTCGATAGACTTGAAGCTTGAGCCTACGATTTCAGAAGCGTAAGCATTTGTGTCTTCAGCAGTAAGAGCTCTTGAAGTTGACTGCTTACGGAAGTGGTTAGCAGCTTTTGCAACTTGAAGTGAACGCTCAGCTGAAAGACCGAACTTACCTTTGACTTGTTTAGCCATTTCTACAACAAGGTACTGCTCAACTACAGCAGCTTTTTTAAGTGTGTCTTTGTTAGTAAGAGAAGCTTCAGAGAAAAGAAGCTGGCCGTTTGCAACTAGACCACGCTTAGTTTCTTTTGGAGCTTTGATCTTAGAGTAATCGATAAGGTCGTTGTGGAAAGCTGAAAGGATATCAGCGTAACCAGCTAGCTTAGCAGTTTGACCAACTGAAAGACCGTAACCATCGTCAAATCCATCGTCATATCCAACATCGTAACCATCTTCGTAACCGTCATCGTAACCTAGATCGTAACCGTCAGCTGCACCATCATCGTAACCAGCATCGTAACCAGCATCGAATCCGTCAGCATCACCATCATCGTAACCATCGTTATAACCAAGGTTATAACCTTCAGTCTTACCATCAGCTTTACCAACGTTGTAACCGTTAGTGTAACCTTGAGCTAGACCTTGAGCTTTACCGTCATTGAAACCTTGAGTGTAATCAGCTGTCTTAAAATATGCTTCTGCACGAGCGTATCCAGCTGTGTCTCCATCAGCGTAACCATCGTCATAACCTTCGTCATAACCTTGTGCTTTACCAGCTGCGAAGCCTTCAGCGTAACGGTCAGTAGTTGAGCCGCCGCCTGAGTTACAAGCTACAGCGAAAGAAAGAATTGAAAGAGTTGCGAGGACTGAAATTGCCTTTTGAGCTTTCATGCGTTTTCCTTGGGAACGGGGGTTAATAAAACGTTTCACTATTAAAAAATTCGTATCCTTCTATCACAAACCAACGCCCCGTTCCATGGAGCATGTAAAACTTTTAGTTCATCTCATAAGTACGAATCACAAATTCTTTTTCTTCAAGACAAAGGAACACGAACTCGTGTGACCCAGTTGTTTGAGAGAAGTTTGGATTAAGTGACTTACAACCAGCAGGGACTACAACTGAGTTCTTGATACTCGCGATTAGTTCACCATTTTGTTCCTCAAAAAGGTAAAGGCGGTTACCAGTAACAGCTGTTCCGTCTACGTAAAGAGCAGGATTCATCGAACCGTTGCGCTTATACGAAACCGGGTAATACATTTCAGAAAGAAGCTTCTGAGAGAAGAACGAGTAACGAAGCTTCTTACGAGTAGATCTCTTCTCAGCGCTATAGCCTGTCGTTACAGAAACAAGTTCTTCACGAGTCTGGTACACAGAGAATTTCTCTGAACCGTTCTCAAAGCTCGCGATATGGCCTGCAATAAGGTCGGTCTCAGATTCGTGACGGAAGATATACTCACTCACCTGCGACTCTTCACGAGTCGTTACAAGCTTCGAGCGAGTGCGGTCGTAGATGTTAAAGAACACATCACCATTTGATTTGAGACCTTCAGCAGTCACTTTAAGAAGTGGATCAACTGAATCCGACTGAAGGACAAGTTGTGGAAGCTTCGGGCCGTGAGAAGTTGTCTTAGAATCAAATGAGTGAATGAAAAGTTGGTTCTTCGTATTCATACCAACTGATACAAGGGCACGAAGTTTTCCGTTTTTCATGTCTGATTCAGACGGAGGAAGAACCTGTTCAACGTTCACGTTCTCGAACCATTTAACTTTAAGTTCTTTTTTGATCGAGTCTTCCCAAACGTTTGTTGTAAGAGAACGAACGCGGAACTCACCTGCATTTGGTTCAAGGTAATAAAGACGTTTTTTACGAGTCTGGTCAGCTCGGTCCCATGAAGTCAGAACCTGGTCTACTTTAGGAAGCATACCAAGAGTGAAGAAAGCTGGAACCATGATCGTGCCAAGTTTAGCGTCCTGGTATTTCATGAAAGCGATTTCGTTCATGCTTTCTAGGTAAAGATCAAGAGTGAGTTTCACGTTCTGAAACGAAGGCCATAGTGGCTGAAGGTTTTCGTTATAGAAAGCGAACTGGAAGTATTTCTTCGAATCTTTCTCAGCAAGTGTATGAACAACGTAATCTTCTTTTCCGTCAAAGTTAAGGTCAGTGCGGATGAAGTTTACAAGTGTAAGAGCGTTTTCAAGAACCAGAAGATTCTGACCTTGAACGTACTTGTCACCTTTCTTAGAGAAAATTGTAAGCTCAATGCGCTTCTCATCTCTCAGAGTCTTCTTCATGAAAAATTCATGCTTCGAAGTTGCCCCGTAAGATTCAATTGTTGAGATAAGGGGCACGATCTCAGTCGCTGAACGTGCACTTCCTACCGGAAGTGGCTTGTCTGAGAACTGGAATGAAGTCTTCTTGTATTTCGCTTCACCTTTGATATCGCGAACAACCGGGATCTCGTTGATGAATGAAAGTTCTTCGCCGTTATTTTCAATAGTCACTTTGATCGCAACGTTTGATTCAGCAGAGATGTTTTTAAGAGTGACATCGAAAACGAGGTCAGCAACTCTACCCTGATCAAGGTTAGCGATGATTTGAGAGTCTGAGTTGAACTCGATCGCTTTCGAAAGAGATTCAACAGAAACTTTGATCTCACCACTTGTCGTTCCGAAGTTACGAACCGGGATAGCAAGTTTAGTCGCAGTGTTCTCACCACGGAACATGATCTGGCGAACTTTCTTGAAGATCGGACGAATCACAGGGGTTGTGATGTCAGCATTGATAGCGTTCCATGAGGCCTGGCCGCCAAGGACGTATTTCTTTTTATCTTTATTCATTTCGGCCTGATAAAGCTTAGCGAATAACTGATCGATCGTTACATTTTTATTGTTTGATTTTAGAGCTGCCACAAGCCCAGCAACAAGAGGTGCGGCCTGTGAAGTACCAGATCTAAGCTCGAATCCATGAACAGAAAAGAACTCCGGTTCAAGAAGAATCGGATTGAGGCCAAGGATGCCTTCACCAGGAGCAATTGTATCAACGTGACCTCCGAAGTTAGAGAAGCCGGCAAAATTTCCGTCAATAGTTGAAGCAGCTACACAGATAACACCGTCGTAAGCACAAGGGAAAAGTGGTTCAGCTGAGTTGTTGTTACCAGCAGCTGCGATGATAGGAACACCTTGTCCAAGAGCATAGTAAACAGCATCACGAAGAGCTTTTGTTTCAAGAGAACGTGGCCAGCCGAGTGACATGTTGATCACGTCAGCACCGTTATCTACCGCGTATCTGATACCAAGAGCGAAAGCGTCTGAGCTTTGAACTTCTGATTTAGAGTTTGAATCTCTCATCACCTTAACTGGCATGATAAGAGCGTTCGGAGTAACACCAACCATACCCGTGCCGTTATTTAGGGCAGCGATGATACCTGCGATGTGAGTTCCGTGACCATCGATGTCTGATGGATCTTTTGCTTCATCTGATTCGATATCTTCTGTAAAGTTCCAGCCGTGGCAGTCGCCTTTAAGCTGGTTCTTATCATTATCAACTTTAGGATCTTTTCCACACTCAGCTTCGTTCTTCCAGAGGTTACCCTGAAGTTCCGGGTGATTCAGGTCTACACCAGAGTCAAGAACTGCAACGATCGGACGACGCTCAGATGGTTTACCAACAAGATTTCTCCACCCAATATCTGCGCCTGCTACACCTTTAAGAGGAATATTGTGAATATCATCTTTCTCACGGTTCAGAGTTTGACCCTGGTTCGTAAGACCCCACTGGTATGAGAACAATTCATCAGCAACCAGAGATTCCGAGTTATCAACCGGGATCACCTGAGCAAATGCTGCACTTGCAGAGAGAAGGATAAAGGCAAGTAGTGTTGTTTTCATATTAGATCAACCTCGTCATCATCCAGTAGATGAAGAATTCACCTTCAATCATTTCCGTCTGACGTTGAACCTGTACTACAGGTCCTAAGATATTTGATGAACCGAATTCACCAATTGTGTTTGAGATAATGGCCTTGTCACCATCCTCATCCCCTTCACGGAATCCATCGATGCGTGAGTTGATGAAAATGTTTTCTTCGCCACCAACAAGAGTCACCAGACCCTTGAGGTTAAGCTTGTACTCTGCCTGAGACAGAGCTTTAAGAAGGTACTTGTTTGCTTTAGTAAAGTTCCCTTTCTCTTCATACTTTCTGAAGCGAGCAATGAAGCGAAGGAATTTATCAACACCAGTATCTTCGTCTTCAACGTTAGCAGGATTTACCATGAGGTTTTCCTGCATCATGTTTTCGCGGAAGATTTTTTTGATCTCTGCATCTTTAAGAGAAAGGATATTGTCGATACCGTTCTTGTAGAAGAACACGTTCAGAGAGATGTTATAAAGGAAGATGCGTCTAGTATCATTCAACACCGGAGCGTTGAAGAAGTCATAACGGTATCTCTGTCTTAAACCATCAAGGATCTTCTCAGCACCCTTACGATCAACTGACCAGCCGTTATAGATACGAGAAAGTTTCGCGAATGGTTCAATCTTCTTACCGTCTTCTGTTACTTCTTCATCAAGAGTTAGGTATCTTGTTTCAGCAACACCCTTGAATGAATAACCAGGATTGTCCCCGCCTTCAGAAAGACCAGCTTTCTTATCAAACAGTAGATCTACCCAGTGAGAGATCACAGAGTTTACGTATTTCTGATAGT
>JBEIQF010000351.1:0-3447 GCA_040376635.1 Halobacteriovoraceae bacterium | reverse complement strand
CCGCTGGTTCTTGAAGTGAACTCTTCACCAGGTCTTCAGGGAATTGAGACTTCAACTGGTCTTGATATCGCGAGCATGATCATTGAGTACGCCGAGAAAAATAACGGCAATACTGAATACGCAGGCTAGATAAAATCCTTCAATTGATATTTTCGCTCATCAAGATTCTGTGAGAAGAATTTCTCGAGCGTATTTCCTGCAAGGAAACGATTCACTTCTTTGTGGAAGTTCTTAAGAAGATCAGGTCCCTGATAAACATACGAAGTGTAAACTTGTGCGGCTTTTCCGCCTTCACTCCAGAATTTGAAAAGATCTTTTGGTTCTGTGATTCCACCAACAGCAATTAATTCAATACCAGACTTTTCATTCAGGATGATTTCTCTGACTGATTTTGATTTTTCACGGAGAAGAACTCCGGAAACGCCGCCAACTCCCATTTCAGGAATAATCGTTGTGTTGGTTGCAATGATTCCCGTGAGATTCATTTCTTTCGCGAGATGAGTGAGCTCGATGATTTTAGTTTTTTCAAGATCAGGGGCAATTTTCAGATAAAGATCACGGCCCTGACGAACACGATTCAGTTCAGTGAAAAGTTCCTGAAGGTAGGATTTTTCCTGAAGTGCTCTGAGACCCGGGGTATTAGGTGAAGAAACGTTAATGACAAAGTATTGGGCGAGATCCTGGAGAGTTTCAAACAGTAAACTGAGTTCATTGATGCTCTCTTCGGCCGTTGTGTCTTTGTTTTTTCCGATGTTCACACCGAGGGGAGTTGAACCTTGGGCGGCATCGTAGCTTTTTAAGCGAGGCATAATAGAAAGCATGCCCTGATTAGGGAAACCCATAGCATTGCGCAAACTAGAAAGTTCCGGGTAGCGAAACATTCTCGGACGGGGATTTCCGGCCTGCGGGTGGAGCGTGATCGTTCCACATTCGATGGCGCCAAAGCCCTGAGAGCTAAAAAACGATAATGCTTCAGCATTTTTGTCGAGGCCTGCTGCAAGTCCGATAGGGAAACTCCAGCGAACGTTACCTACTTTGAACGAGGTTGCTTCATTTTGGGCCACACCGGACAATCGACCGAGGGTTGGACAAAGTTTGGCGATCTCTAAGGTGAAATTGTGGGCCGTTTCCGGATCCAGGGAAAAGAGCAGAGGCTTGATCAAGGGATATAACATGACTGTAATTGTAGAAACCTTTTCTTTGAAAGTCATTAAAGCGTGTGAGATAATTCTGACCACGAGGTCAACATGCGTTTCCTTTTTCTCATTTTCATTCTTAGTCTTCCTGCTTTTTCTCAAACTCAACAGCCCGAGAAAGAATCGAAAGATGACTTGCGCGCAGGACTAGTCATGTTCAGCATCGAGGATATCGGTGAGGACACGACTTACTGGCTCGAGCGCACGACAGGTCAGGACTACTTTCTCCGAATGAAAGAAGATGATGATGAAAAAATCATGAAGATCTCAAGTAAGGACGCTAAGAAGCTGGATATGGAATTTGCTTCAAAGTTTTTAAAGCTCATGTATGAACTTCCTCCGTCGCCGGAAGGGTGTAAGGTAACGCTTCGCCTAACGATGAAAGGCGAGAATCAGGACATGTGCGGAAAAGATGAGAAAAAAGCTCAAGAGATGCTGCCATTCATGAAAGATGTGGCCAAACGTTTCTAAGTGAAAAAGATTGCATCCCCCTTAGCAATACCCGAAAATATTCTAATCTGTTTTTCTAAATAATCGAGGTTTCATGAAATCCCATGTTCTCCTACTAGGCTTAGCATTTTTAGCTCAGGGAGCAGTCGCTCAGAATTCAAATTCATCTCAATCAAGCAGCGATTCACCATCAAGCCTTTCAAGCCTGATGAACGGTCAGCCAAAATATACTCGCGAAATGGTTCTCGGAAATATCCTGAAAGGTGCTCTTGAGAATATGCACTTCACAGGTAAGACGATCGATCCGAATCTTTCAAAGAATGCCTTCAAGGTTTATCTTGAAAGACTTGATTACGGGAAACAGTTCCTTCTTGAGAGCGATGTAAAATCACTTGAAAAGTATAAGAACAGCTTCGACAAGATGATGATCTCCGGAGATCTTGCGATCCTCGATACAAGTTCAGAACTGATGAACAAGCGTATCGGTCAGATCGAGAAGTACGTTGAAGAACTTCTCGCTAAGCCACTTGATTACACAAAAAAAGAAGCTCTTGAAACAGATCCAAAGAAACGTAAATTCCCTACGACTGAAAAAGAACTTTTCGCTCATTGGGAACGTTTGATGAAGTATGAAGTTCTTAGCCGCATTGTTGACAAGAAAGACGAACAGAATGGTTTCGCTCTTGATGATAAAGGGAATAAGAAAAAACCTACTTCTGATAAAAAACTTACTGACGTAGAAATCGAAAAAGATTCACGCGAGAAAGTTCTTAAGTCATACAAAAAAATCTTCGCTCGTCTTGTGAATGAAAAGCGTTCAGACAAGCTTGATAAATTCTACAATGCAGTTACAAAAGTTTTCGATCCTCACACAAACTACCTAGTGCCTGAAGAGAAAGAAGATTTTGATATCGATATGTCAGGGAAGCTTGAAGGTATCGGTGCCATTCTTCGCGAAGATAACTCATACATCAAAGTTGAAAGAATCGTTCCAGGTTCTGCTTCATGGAAAACAAAAGAAGTTGAAGCTGAAGACGTGATCCTTAAAGTTGGCCAGGGTTCTGATGAGCCGGTTGATGTCGTGGATATGTCTCTTCGTGATGCTGTTAAACTCATCCGTGGTAAAAAAGGTTCAACTGTTAAACTTACGATCAAGAAGCCAAACGGCCTTATCAAGGTTGTGCCTATCGTTCGTGACGTAGTTGAAATCGAAGAATCATATGCAAAAGGCACGCTTCTTGAGCTTGCTCCGAACAAAACGAAAATCGGATACATCAACATTCCTAAGTTCTACCGTGACTTTAATGACCGCGCTGGTAGAAACGTTACTGACGATACAAGAAAGGAAATTGAGCGCCTGAATAAAGAGGGTGCTGAAGCTCTTATCGTTGACCTTCGTAACAACGGCGGTGGTGCTCTTGAAGACGCGAGAATGATCTCTGGTCTTTTCATTGAGAAAGGCCCGATTGTTCAGGTTAAAGCTGCTACAGGCACTCCTGATATCCTTGCTGACTCGGATACAAAAGTTGATTTCCAGAAGCCGGTTGTTGTTCTTGTGAACAAGTTCTCAGCTTCTGCCTCTGAGATTGTTGCTGCTGCCCTTCAGGACTATAACCGCGCTATCATCGTTGGTGGTGAATACACTCACGGTAAAGGTACAGTTCAGGCCGTGGTTGATCTTGATGGATACGTTTCTCCAATGGCGAAATCATATTCTCCACTTGGTGCTCTTAAAATCACGATCCAGAAGTTCTACCGTGTGAATGGTGCTTCTACTCAGTACAAAGGTGTAAGACCGGAT
>JBEIQF010000287.1:0-4444 GCA_040376635.1 Halobacteriovoraceae bacterium | reverse complement strand
TAGATTTCTTGTTACAGAAATTGTTCAAATTTGTTTTTCAACATCATGACCTTCGTCATGTGCCGTCTTCCTGTACCGAAGTACTAAAACTTACGGAAGACTAGGCAATTGAACGCGTTTTCCATTCTCATCTCATCTTGATGCTTTTAACGGCATCAAAACTTTTAATCATATTCGAATTTCAAAGAGCAAAAACTTCTACCAGAGAATGAACTCTGCTTTTAAACTACTTAATTTCGTCGTGAAGTGTTTGGTGATACTACGGATCCACTCTCACTTCGTCAACGCCTTTTTGCTTTTAATTTGTGAATTTTTTTCATCCTTAAAATTCACCTAAACAATGTCTTTTTAAGACCTTAGAGGAAACCCTGCTTTTTCAAGCGTTTGCACGATTTTTTGCTCAAGCTCTTTTATTGTCTCGGCCGCCAAAGTTTTTTCAGAATCTTCGAAAACTGTACGAATTGAGACAGCTTTTTGCGTTTCATTCATCATAAAAATATCAACGATCGCGCGAGATTTAATTTCTTTCTGCTTCAGTGATGAAAGTGCAGTGATAACAGATGCAGCTGGAAGATCTTTATTCATCACAACTGTGAAATCAGAAGATGAAGAAGGAAATTTAGGAATCGGCTGATACTTAGTTTTGTCTTTCATCTCTTTTGACTCGAGATCAGTGATATCAATCACAGCTAGAGTGAGAAAGCCTTTCATCTTGAAGTTCTTCAATACGAGAGGATGAACAGTATTGATTGCACCAATGAATTTCCCCATGATCTGAATGTTCGTAAACTCATGCGGATGAATACCATTCCATGCAGGAAGAACAGTATTCTGGAATTTTTCATTTTTAGGAGCGAAGGCGTAGTTGATATTGAGAGTGTTAAGTAACTTCTCTACTACGTTCTCAAGCTCTAGGAAGCGAGACTTATCTTTCGAATACATTCCGATAAGAACTTGTGATCTTTCCTTCTCGTAATCAAGATAACTTCTTCCTATTTCAAAGAATGAGAATTCATCGAAATGTTTCTGGTTGTGAGAAGCAACTTCAATAGCTGATGGAATCATTGAAGGACGCATACGATCCTGCTCAACTGAAAGAGCATTCACAAGAACAAGGTGCTCACTCTTAGATGGCCACATCGCTCTCTCAAGAAGATCTTGTCCTGTTAAAGGATAGGTCATGACCTGAAGGGCCTTACCTTGCTGAACAAGGAAGTCCTGGATCTTTCTATGGAACTGCTTTGACTGCGAAAGACGAATTGGTTTCACCGGAAGCATCGGTGAAACAGGAGTAATGTTATCGTAACCGATCATGCGACCGATTTCTTCAATCAGATCTGCTTTCACAGAGATGTCTTTTGTTGTTCTATATGAAGGAACTGTTACATCGTAGTTTCCATTCTTCTCGTCGACTTTGAAATCAAGACGCTCAAAGATATCACGAACTGTGGCCGGAGAAATTTCCATACCAAGGTTCTTGATGATCTGATTGTGAGAGATCGAAAGAGTGAGAGCTTTTGAAATTTTATCTTCGCGGACAAACTTCTCAGGCATACCGACGACAGCAGCACCCGGACAATGTTCATTGATAAGCTCTACGAGACGAAGGAGTGTTCGGTAACACATATTACTATCGAGTGTCTTCTCGTAACGCTGAGAAGAGTCAGTACGAAGACCGAGACGAACTGAAGTCTTACGAACTTCAGGTGCTTCCCAGTTAGCAACTTCAAGGAAGAGTTTTGTTGATTCAGGTGTTACACCAGCATCAAGTCCACCCATAAGACCTGCAAGAACCAGAGGATGTTCTGTATCAAAGATCACTGTATCCGAAGGGATCAGGTCTCGAAACTGTTCATCAAGAGTCTTGAACTTCAGCTCGCTTCCTGCACGACGGATGATCACTTTCCCACCAGCAATTTTCGTGCGGTCAAAGATATGGTTTGGTATCCCAAGTTCAACCATCGCGTAGTTTGAAAGATCCACGATCAGGTTGATTGAACGAAGGCCAACTGATTCAAGACGGTTCTTGATCAGAGCAGGAGTTTCACCCATTTTATTAATGTCAATTGAGAGACCATAGTAAGCAAGGCATGAAGAGTCCTGAGACACTTCGACTTTTACTGGTGGCATGGCCTTGTTGAAATGAGTTTCAATTTTCTTTTCCCACTCAGCATTAAATCGGTTTTTAAGAGGCTTCTTATGAGCTGCTGCGAATTCACGAGCAAGTCCTAGATAACCCCAGAGATCAGGTCTGTGAGTGAGAGATTTATTATCAACGTCCAGGATGACGTCTGATTCAAGATTTAAATATTCAGGAAGTGGAGTTCCAGGGATAGCATCCTGACGAAGAACCATTAGACCCGCTTTCCCCTCTCCAAGACCTAGCTCTGTTTCAGAGCAAAGCATTCCGTCTGAAAGGATACCGCGGATTTTTTTCGGTTCAAGAGTCATACCATTTGGAAGTGTCGTACCAATAGGTGCGTACGGAACTTTGATTCCAACTTCGACATTAGGAGCACCACAAACGACTTCCTTGAGCTGACCCTTGCCATAATCAAAGGTAACGAGGTTCAGTTTATCAGAATCTGGATGTGGTTTTTTCGATTTTACTTCTACAACCAGGATCGGCTTAAGAGCGGCACCTTTGATGATGACGTCTTCAACTTCTGCTGTGGCGAGAGTGAAAAGTGATCCAAGTTCTTTAGGAGACATCTCAGGGATATCAACGAAGTCTTTAATCCAGTTAAGTGAGATAAGCATATTTAGTCCTAGAAAGATTTAAATTGAGAGTTAAAACGTAGGTCGCCAGAGTGCAAATAACGGATGTCATCGATTGCGTATCTCATCATCACGAGACGATCGAGACCAAGACCAAAAGCGAAACCGTTATTCTTTTCAGGATCAATCCCGCCTGCTTTCAGAACGTTCGGATGAACCATTCCACATGGAAGGAGTTCTACCCAACCGACTTGCTTACAAACTGAGCAGCCTTTTCCGTTACAAATAAGACACTTGATATCTAATTCGAACCCAGGTTCAACGAACGGAAAGAATCCCGGACGGAGACGAACTTCAACTTCGCGTTTGAAGATTTCAGTAAGTAGCGTTTTCATGAAGTAGATAAGATTTCCTACGGAAACATCCTCACCTACCATCATTCCTTCAAGCTGGTGGAAAACCATTTCGTGAGATGCGTCGGTACGCTCACAACGGAAGACTTTACCCGGGCCAACGAAACGGAACGGAGGTTTTCTGTCTTTCATCCCACGCACCTGAATTGTAGATGTGTGTGTACGAAGAAGGTGCTTCTTGTCTGCGAACCAGAATGTATCCTGCATATCACGCGCTGGATGTGTTGCTGGAATATTGAGAGCTTCGAAGTTATGATATTCGTCTTCAATGTGCGGACCATCGAGAACTTCAAATCCCATAGAAATAAAGATGTCTTCGATTTCCTGCTGGATCAAAGTTACCGGGTGGTAACCAGCTGCCTGAAGGCCCTTGTCGAGAACTGAATCCGTGAGAGAGATATCGATTTTATCTTTTTCAAGGTTCTGGTTGATCTCAAGAATCTCAAGTTCCTGCATCTTCTGAGTCACAAGGGCCTCAATAGAATTCTTAAGCTCATTTGCCTTAGAACCAATTGCCTTCTTCTCTTCAGGGGTAGCGTCTTTGAGGTTTTTCATCACGTCAGAAAGCGGGCCTTGCTTTCCGATATATTTCGCTTTCAGATTTAAAAGATCTGCGATCTTCTGAACTTCTTTAAGTTCTTTCGTAAAATCATTAAGCAGTGTCTCTAGCACTTGCATGGGTATCCTTTGGTAAGTTTCGGGAAAAAGGTTATCAACGAGGTTATTGATTGAAAAGTAAGACTACTGCAACACTCTGAGTCACTTAGTCAGCGATTGAAGCAAATACGTTCTTCCCCAGAGGAAGAAATCTTTTTTCTGCGGATCAAGATAATCCGGATAAGTCCAGGCGAACGACTGAAGCTCGCCCTGATGAAACTGATAAGTGAGGTCAGTGAAGATATTTTGTCCGAGATAAACACGATGAGAATAATTCTTGGTGGTCGCCAATTGGAAATTTTCGAGGCTCAAAAATCCAGTATCAACATTCACCATGCGTTTGCCATCTACCGCCCACTTGTTTTCCCATTCCAATGCCTGAAGTTTTGAAGTCAGGAGAAATTCTCTTGGAAAAGTAACGGAAGATAAAAAGAAGATACGGGAGAGATTATCTCCCATTTCTTTAGCGTAATAATTTGCGAGCGGATTATTGGCCGGAACGAGTGAAAAACTTTTTCCGAATTGTTCTTCCCAGAAAGCAGTTAAGCTACTTTCAGTATGAAGATCGTTCCGATAAAGGAAACTTCCAAAAAGAAGGCCTTGAGTAGGAACGGTTGTCGTCAGCATTACTTCATGAGTTTTCTGAGATTGCCGTA
>JBEIQF010000066.1:0-12286 GCA_040376635.1 Halobacteriovoraceae bacterium | reverse complement strand
TCGCTGAGGCCGTTATGCTGTCAATGATTCCGTAAGTAGGAGCATCATGGCCGCACTTAAAGCTTGAGATATCAATGATGGCTATATGTGGATTTCTCGCAGCAAATTTCGCCGCCCATACTTTCTGTGCAGAGTTTGTCGAGAAATTCTCCGGCCACACATCGTTGATGTCGAGCGGATTTCCTTCAAAGTATTTTGAAAGCCATTCTTTATTCTTCGGAATGCTTGTCATTGTGATAACAGGGAAGCCGAGTCCCTGAACTTCATCAAGGATTTGGTGATTGAGACCTGGATCAAGATGGTAAGGACGTCCGATGAAAAGAATCGCGATTGATTTTTCTGCTTCGGCCTTCTCGATGATTTCCTGACCGCGCTTTTCCATCGACTGCTCGAACTCAATAAGAGCTTTCATTCCTTCATCAACAGCAAACGCGTTTTCATTTTTTGAAAGATTAAGGCGTTTACCCCAAGTTTCAAGAAGCTGCTTCTTCAGGTATCCGATGTTCTGAAAATCAATGGCATCGTTGATGAACTGAGTTTCTTTTTCCTTGAAGTAATCCTTCTCACCTGTGAAAGATGATTTCATCACGAGAGGTGTTCCCTGAACAACCGGACAGCTTGTGCTTGAGACAACATTCTCAAGGAAGTTCGGAGTATGAGTGATGGCCGGGAAATAAATGTATTTCATGCTCTCAGTGAAAAGAAGCTGGTGCATGTGGGCCTGAGCTACTTTTGCCGGGAAACATGGATCGATAGAACCATATTTCATTCCGTCTTTAGACATCTGCTCATTAGTTTCAGAACTCCAGATGATATTTTCTTTCTTGAGACCAAGACTTAGGAAATAGGCATTAAAGAAAGGTGCCATGATCCACATGTTGAGGACTCTTGGCATGGCAATCTTGATGTCGGATCTGTCGGTCGGTTTATGAAAGAATGTCGGGGGAAGACTTTTCACATTGAGATCAGCACTGAATAGTTCTTTGGCTTGAGTTCTCACTAGATTTGGATTGTTCTTTTTCTTCTGTGCATTTTTCTGCATGAGAATTTTCAGAGCTTCCTTGTTTTCTACAGTTCCTTTCTCGCACGAGAAACCTGAGATATAGCGGACTTCTTTTCCATTTGGCGTTTTTGTATCGACGAAAGTTCTCGCACAATGATTTGGACAGAAATTACATCGTGTCGATTCATCTGACTTCGTCTTGTACGTAATGTTGAAAGCATCATCAAGACCCATGAATGTTGTGTATCCGCGGTAACCCACGAGTTCTCTTGCTTCAAGAGCTGCACCGATAGCACCAGCTTCACCCGGATGAGGGTGAACAAAGACTTCAGCATTCTTCACGCGTTTTTTGATGTAATCAACCTGGGCTTTGAGAGCTGCCTGGTTGTACTGAGTTCCGCCCTGAAGAACAAATCGTCTTCCGAAACTCTCAAGTCTCGGAACCTGAACAACATACTGCCAGATATTTTTTGGAAGAACCTGAGCAAGGCCCGCCATGATTTCTTCTTTCGAGAATCCCTGTTTCTGGAAATTCACGCGATCTGAATCGAGAAACACACCACAGCCATAAGAGAATGTCGGAGCAAGTTCTGCTTTAAAGGCCACATCAGCGTATTCAGAAACTGTGTGCCCGAATTGTTCGGCCATACCCTGGAGGATCATGCCGTTACCGGCGGAACACTGATTGGAGAGTTTAAAATTGGATAATTCCTGAGATTTCAGGAAGAGAACTTTAATATCCTGCCCACCAATATCACAAATAACATCCACATCACCGAAAGCAGTCTGAGAACTCTTCATGTGAGCAACGGTTTCAATGACGTTAACGTCAGCACTAAAAACTTTTTCAAAAATATTGGCCGCATATCCTGTGACACCAAATCCGATGACATCAAGCTTTGCTCCGTAGTGTGCAAAGTGAGCATTCATCTTTTCGATAAGGATTTTGAAATCCTCAAACGGGTTACCTTTTGAAAGAGTATAGACCTTTAGAAGAAGTTTACCTTCTTCACTCATGAGAGCGCATTTTGTGGATGTTGAACCGCCGTCGACACCCAGGAAGGCACGAACAGTTTCGCCGGCCTTTGGCTCGATAGGTTTGTACGCCGGGATGGCGTAGTTATCGATGAAGTCTTTTAATTCTTCAGGGCCTGAGACAAGAGGCTCACCAGCAATCTGTTTTAATTCTTCTTTGCGACCGCCTGAAATGAAATTTTTAAGCTCTTCTAGACCTTTATACGTTTCAGTCTCAAAACCTTTGATACCGAAATAACATGAACCTAAAGCGGCATAATAGAGTGAATTGTCCGGAACAAGAATCTTCTCATCAATGTTGCCTTCAAGAAGCTCATTAAAGCCACGCTCTTTCCAGATTTCCTGAATACGATACTTCCAGCACTCGACAAGGAATGGAAGGTAAGTGTTCGGTCCGCCGAGGAGAATAATCTGATCTTTCAGCGTATTCCCACGTGTGAGAACGGATAAATTTTGATTTACGATCGCATCTGCGAGTGAATTCAGGATATCTTCTTTTGCGATACTTGATTTGATAAGGTTCACGATATCTGTTTCTGCAAAAACTCCGCATTTAGCGGCAACGTGATGAAGTTTTTCCGGGTCAAATTTAATGCCTGATAGATCAGAGGGATCCATGCCGACTTTCAGCATGCATTTATCGATCGTCGCTCCCGTGCCAGAAGCACACTTATCATTCATGTACGTGAGAACTCGCTTCTCACCATTTTCTTTTTCCTTGAAGATGATAACCTTGGCATCTTGCCCACCAAGTTCAATCACACTTTGTGCCTTAGGATGAAGTCTCTCAACTGCCATCGCTACAGCATTCACTTCCTGGACAAACTTCGCACCAATTCTCGGAGCGATCGTTGAAGCTCCTGAACCAGTCATGAAAAATGTAGCCTCGCCAGATTTAATGGCCGGAAATTTTTCTTCAAGAGTTGTCAGGAGATCAAGCACACATTGAGCTTGTTTTGTATGATGACGGTCATACTTAGAAAAAAGAATATTGAGTTCATGATCGAGCACGGCCACCTTAACGGTTGTGGAGCCGACATCAATACCTACAGAGAGTGAAGTTTCTGATTTTTTCATTGAAATAGTAGACCATAGAGATGAGGAAAAAATGACTTAATTATCCCGGAGAATAGTAGTCAGGAATGTCTCTGTTTGCGTGTTTTAACAGGGTTTTCCGACGAGGTAAGTTAAAGTAAGACCCAGGTATGTAGGAAGTTTGCCAGTTTCCCATTCATAACTTTCACTCTGCAGCGTGGAAACCATTTGATTAAGTTCTTTAACGTTTCTGGTTCTGAAACAAGACATCACAATATCAATTCCAGCGACCAGTGGGATCAGAGGAATGATAAAGGTCCAGAAAAACCTCGAAAGTTTCCAGGGAAGTACTAAGGGAATGAGAAAAAAACTGAAAATGAAAGTTGGAAGCACCAGTAAGAGACAATATAAACTTCTATCTGTGAATTCAAAAATAGCGATGGGTGTTTTTGAATCACGTGCATTCTTTAAAACACCAATTGCAACGTTATCAGGCAGATGATGAAACGATGTAAAAAGTGTTCTGAAACCTGTAAGATTCTTTGGAACTGAAACGGCGTTCACCGGTTCTTGAAAATTGATAACTCCCTCAGGAAGTGCCCTGAAGTTTGTATGTGGATAGAGATCGGTGAGAATCAATTCCTTGATTTCACCAGGCATCTTCTCTTTGAGATACAAACTTCCTCCGCCGGCCCCCGCACAAAGATCAACCCATTTGCCTCCTGTAAGCCGTGCTAATTGAGAGAGAATCGGAATCGCAGGTTCATAAACCGGAACAATCCTGAGATTGATGACAAGTAAATCTGTGACTCCGTCTCTCACGGCCTTCGGACACCAGGAGAAATCCTGAATTTCAAAAAGCTGTCTTCTTTTTCCAATGCTCATCTTTAACGGATTCATATTAAACCTTCTGGCTTTTCTTCATCACAACTCTCATAGGATATAAAGCAGCAAGTGTGAGAATGATGATAAAGAATCCATTACAAACAAGAAATATCCACATCTCCGGACGCACTTTTACATCCTGAGTAAGAATGATTCCTCCCATCTGCAATGGTGATCCACCTGTCAGGAGAGAAAGATTCAGGGGAAAAAAATAAAAGAATGTAATGGCAAGCAGGATAAGAATATTTCCGAGAACCATGCTTGAGAGAGAAATGAAAAAGATTTCAAGGCCCATCGACTTTCGAAGCCAGGCCACAGGTGCGCCTATGATCGTCGACATCCGGTATTCTTTCACGCGTTCAAGGAAGGAGAGTGAAAGTGTGTTCGCCATTGCAAGTCCGGCCACGAGAGCAAAAAAGATTGCATAGAATCTCGTGAATCTCTCCATGAAGCCTGAGCTCGATGCAATTTCGGGAAGGAGATTCTGCCATTTTACTTTTTTTAGATCACCAGTGATGAGTTTTTTATCCATGAGTGGTCCGAAGTTCACAAGTAAGTGAACATTTTCCGGAGGCATAGAGAGAAACTCCTGCATGGAGGCGATTTCAGTCACGGCGAAGTTTTTTTCAAACTCACCACCGCCTAGATCCAGAATTTTTTCGACCCGGAACATTTCATTTGCAACTGAACCGTCAACGGCCTGGCCAATCATGGCGACTTCAGAGCCGATTTTCACAGATAAAGCGTCAGCAAGTCTTTTACCAAGAACAAGTCCGAATTTCTCTTTGAGGCGAAAAGATTCAGGAAGGATCGTTGAGAGTTTTGAATGCTGAAGTTCACTCTCAAGATCGTAACCATTAAGGAGAACAGGAATCGCATTCGCATCACTTGCGGCGAGAACTGTGCCTTGTGTTCTTAATGTGAATGTCTTTGGAAGATGAGCAATATCTTTTTTTGAAAAATGTGCGTAAGGATTAATAGCACCTTTATCAAAATCATAATAGCCGCGTTTCGTGATCTGCTCCTGACCGTATTTCATGCCCAGGATATTTTCCATCATCGTTTTGTAAGAGCTTTCACGGAAAGTGAGAATCCAAATGGTCAACGCATTTGCCAGTGCAATTCCGAGAATCAAAAGAAATGTTCTTCTCGGACGACGACCAAGATTTCTTCTTGCTACCTTTATCAGGAATTCGCGGCTATTCTCCAAGCGCCTCCTTCTTCAGAAGGCTTCTGATACACCAGAAGTTACTCCCAAAAATAATGAGTCCGTGGAAAAGAATAATTATTGAAGAATGAAGGAGATTGATAACCGGGTAAACGACTGAAGAAATAAGAATTCCTCCGCGTACAACTGATCTTTCACCCATCATGGAAAAGTCCAGTCCATGGATACTGGCAAGTCCGTGAAGGACTCCCCATATGATAACTGAAGACCCAAGTGCAAATAAAGTCAGAACAAATGCCTCATAGCTTGCAATCACATACAATGTTTTCTCGCTTGCTCCAATTGTCTGGAGAAGTTTCACTTCTTCTTTACGCTCATCCCAAAGGACATTCACTGGTGTGATGATTGATACATAGGCAATGACAAGCATGAAAACAATCAATGCACGAGTCACGCCGTTATGAAACTTCATCATGACCGTGAGTTCCGGATGAAGTTCATCCCAGGATTTTAAGACAAGATTTCTATCTATCTCTTTTGGTTTTGGCAGTGTTTTTGATCTGAGTACGATGCGATGAAAGGCATCAGGGTTTTCTGCATTAATCAGCTTACCGATGAAGTTTTTTGAAACAAAAGCATTGTGACTTTCAAATCCCGGACCAAAGTTATGAAAGATACCTGTGATAGGCAGAGATTCATTCAGGATGGCCTTCGATTGATCCTGATACGTAATGACTAGTTCATCACCAATGTTGAGTTTAAGCTTTTCAGCGAACTTTTTACCAATCACAACATTTTTTGATCCATCATTTGTGAGAGGCCAGTTTCCTGTCATGAATTCTTTCAGTGGGAAAACAATTTCATGAGATTCCGGCTCAATGCCAATGAGAGTCAGCTCTTGAGCACCTTCAGGATGGAGAATCGTCGTTTTAAGCAGCAATTCCGGAGTCGCATCATAGCCAGAGATAGTATCTCTGGTTTTTTCATCCAAGATGGAAGGTTTTAGAGGATCGTATTTCTCAAAATAATTTTTTTCGATGAGCTGGTAGTTACCAGTTTCAGTTTCTATGATGTTTCTTTCGATTTGGGCGTTTTTACCTTCAAAAAGGCTTGCGGTAAAAAGTGAAAAGACACTCGTAAGACACACGATGAAGACAATAAAAAAATTGCGGGATTTCTGGCGAAAGATGGATTTGATGGCGTACTGAAAGATCGAAATCTTTCTCATACGAGGTCCGGATTTTCCATATAGCGCTTGAAGCTCTTCGACATGTTGGCCGCGTGAACACCATCAATGATTCTGTGATCAAACGTCACACCGAGTTTGCACATGGGTGCTACTTCGATGTTGTTGTTTGCGGGATTAACCCACGGTGCATTTTTCACAGCACCAATGGAGAGAATGAAAGGAACTCGTGAGTAATACGGAATAGGAGTAAAGGCAAAATCAGCACCAAGTGAACCGATATTTGTTACCATGGCACTTCCAAATGGATCTTTCGCCACATTAAGTGCAGGTGTCCACATGTTCAGGGAGTAAAGAACAAACCCAGTGAAGTCCAGAGCGTGTCTCAGGATAAAGGAAGGAACGTAACGAATGACATTTTTGATTTTTGTAAATGAAGGATCACCATTCTGTTTTAAATCTTTCACGCGCTCATTCATTTCTCTCGCCACTTCAACAAGAGTTTTTTTATCTAGGTTTCGAATCACAACACCGGAAAGATCCTCACCGGTTGTGTCCATAGCTACGTGAAGAAAGATATCCACATCGCTTCGGCGATAAAGTTTTCCCCATCTGACAATTGAATTGATCTGCGGATGATCACGGAAAGTGAGTGCGAGTGCTCTTGCCACATAATGAGTGAGAGTGAGTTTTACGTTGTGATCTTTGGCCAGCTTATCCAGGTAACTGAGAGCAGGGGCCACATTTATTTCAATCATGCCATAAACACTCGAATCGCCCGTAATGCGCCAGGTGCCGAGAGAAATTTTTCTCCACGGTGAGGTTGGAACTGCCTTGAGGCCCGGAATATTCTTGGTGATGAAATTCATATGTAATAAAATGGTAACTAACTTTACGAATAATACTATACAAAGATACCTGATTAAACCGGTAAGGATGCCATGGAAGCTAAGATTGTCTTCAGTCCCGAATCTCATGAACACAAGGTCACAAAGTTTTACGCTCACGGTGTAGAGAATTTTGATGATTTCCACGGTGGCTATCTGAATTTTGGTTTGTGGGAAAACGGCAATAAAGACTATGTCGTGGCAGCTGAAACACTTATCAAAAAACTCGGTTCGATGCTCGAGATGAAAGCTGACTCACATCTTCTCGATGTTGCCTGTGGAATGGGCGGTCAGGATGTGGTTCTTGCCCAGAATTTCCCGGTTGGAAAGATTACGGCCTTCGATCTCATGTATGAGCATCTTCATCACGCTAAAAAGCGCATCGATGCTGCCAATCTTAGCGATAAGATCGAATTGAAGCAGGGAACTGCGACTGCGATACCTTTTGAAGCGGGGACTTTTTCCCATGTGTTATGTGTGGAAGGCATAGTTCACTTTGATACTCGTGAGAAATTCTTCACAGAGTGCCACCGCGTTCTTAAACCAGGCGGCAGAGTCGTGTTTGCCGATTACGTTGCCAAAAAAGAACCTTCAAATGCCCTTGAGAATTTCATTCTCAAACTTGTGACAAAAGTCTGGAACATCCCATTCGAAAATGCGGACACACCTGATCGTTATAAAGCAAAACTTGAAAAGAATGGATTTAAGGATGTAGTTGTTCACTGTATCGGGGAAAAAGTTATACCCGGATATTGTGAAGAACAAAATCGTGAAGAGTGCATTCAGGAGCTCGTTCGCATTCGTGGATGGTTTGCCGGAAGAATCGGTCACGTGATTGATCATATTCTTGAGTGGGCCTACACAAAAGGTCTGATTGATTACGTTCTTGTAGAAGCGAACAAGAAATGAAAAAAGTTTCGAACCTAAGTCTCCTTCGCGGAGTCTGGAAACATCATTCAAGCCTGGTTGATTACATTGAGAGTCTTCGTAAAGAAAACGGAGAAGCTTTTTATTTTTCTTTCGGCTCGATGAATGGATTCTTTCTGAATCGTCCTGATCTTGTGAAGACAGTGATGATGGAGAAATGGGCGAATTATCCCAAATCAAAACGCTATAAAGTTTTATCACCACTTGTTGGTGACAGTATTCTCACTTCCAACGGTGAGCGCTGGAAAGAGAGAAGAGTTCTCGCTCAACCCATCTTTCAGACGAAAATTATCGCTGGCTATCAGGAAACGATTGAACGAGAAGTTTTGAATTCAATCAATGCTTTAAAACCTGGCGAGTCCTTTGAAGCTTATTCTCATGTCGCTCATTTTACTTTTCGAGTGATCAGTAAAATCATGTTCTCGGATGACATTGATGATGTGTTCGAGGAGTTTCATAAAACGGTTCTTGGGATTCAGAATGACTGCACGAAGGTTGCCCTTTATCCGTTTGAGTTCATGGATACACTTCCACTGCCGGCAAATATCAAGTTCAGGAATTACAGTGCCACTATCCATAAAATCATTGATGGCATCATTGAAAATCGTCTCAAGAATCCCAACAAGGATTCGTATAAGGACCTACTGTCACGTTACTTAAAACAGATTGAAGCTGAGAATAAAAACTTCTCCATGACTGAGCTTCGTAATGAGCTAGTCACTCTTTTAATTGCCGGAAATGAAACGACGGCCCTTTCCATCAGCTGGGCACTGCTTGAACTCGCGAAACATCCTGATTTGCAGAATCGCCTTATTCAAGAAGTGCAGGGAACGTCTCTGCCTACCGGAGAAGAAAACACGTTTCAATTCTTGAAACAGGTTCCTTACATGAGTCATGTCATTAACGAAACTTTCCGCATGTATCCTGCGGTTTGGCTCTTCTCAAGAGAAGCAGCTCAGGATGATGAACTGAAAGATGTGAAGATTAAAAAAGGTTCTCTTATTCTCATCTCTCCATATTTCCTCCATAGAAATCCAGAACATTGGGAAGATCCAAATACATTCAATCCTTCACGATTTGAAAAGGGCATTAATGAAGAGGCCTTCATTCCTTTCGCTAAAGGACCTCGCATGTGCATCGGAATGAGTCTTGCTCAATTTGAAATCCAGCTTTATCTCTATCACTTTTTCCGAAAATTTAAGGTAAGCGCTGATTGTGATCTTTCAGCAATCAAGCCGAAACCACTCGTAAATCTTTATCCGAATCTTCCCATTAAACTGGTGGCCAATTGAAGCCACAAGATTCAATCAAAGAATGGTTTAAGATTCTCGAGGAGCGGGGAGAGTATTCTCACTTCACAGTGATCGAGAAAACTCATGAGGGCCGTGAGATTGAAACGGATTTCTTCCATGGAAACATGGATGGCATTGGTGGATTTCTTTCCATCATGAAGGCCCGCGGAGAAACAGATTTTCTCCTGCCGGAACTTCCCAAAAGAGATAACCCATATTGGTTCGTATATGCCTTAAACTTCTTTCGCTACTGCGCGCGACTTCCTTTTTATAGTCCTGACTGGAAAATCTCAGCACCGTGGAAACGTAAATCGGAGAAGCCATCAGCGCGCGCCTTGTGCTCATTATCTGTCGCCGATACGGAGAAGATCTGGAAGAAAGCAAAAGAACAAAACGTCGGGCGAAATGCTTATCTCTTGTTTCATTTGAATAAGGCGATTCAGCCGCTCATGGAGAAAACGATTCTTCCGAACTATTGGCTCATTCCCGTGAATCTTCGCCCTGATTTCAATTCGCATACGGGAAACATCACAGGCTTCATTGATGCCCGGATTACAAAGAATACCTCGGTTCGTGATCTTGATACAAATTTGAAAAAGGCACTTCTGCGGGGCGAGGCCCTTGGCGGTTATGTCGGCATCACATTGGGAAGATTTCTTGGGCCATCACTTTTAAAGATTTTGGTTTTTACGAATGATTTTATCCAGACTCGAACAGGTGTCTTTACGAATCTTGGAAACTGGAAAACAGCTCCGGGAACAGAAATGAAGTCTCACTGGTTTGGATTTCCGCCTGTAATCAAAGCACAACCATTCGGTGCCATGACTGGTTCCATGAATGGTGAGCAGTCACTGACGGTGATTTTTCATCCAAGTCTCACAAGAGATAAAAAAGTGGCGGAAGAAGTTCTTAACCGATGGGTAGAGTCTCTGCTTGCATAAGCTTCCAGGATCGCGCGGGATCCATCCAGCTCTTTAAGCTCCATCCTAGAAGCCAATCACAAAATTGTAATGACGAATATTCACTGATCATGACGGAACCAGTGTGCTTTTGATCATTGTAGATAACGTATCTAATAGCATTCTGAACTTCTCTGAGAGTTTTTAATACGTGCAAATGATATCGCTCCTTCTGTACTTTCCCTTTTTGAAGCCCTTTGGCGAATGTGACTGTCAGGGATCTCATGCCTGATTCCAGAATGGAATTGTCTCGCACCTCAACAATCAAATGAATGTGATTAGACTGCAAGGAGAAGTGACGAATGCTAAGACCCTTTTTCCTGGCGTTTATAACCGCCCTTTTCAAGAGTCGAAGGCAAGTCTTGTTGCGGATGGAAGCTTCAACTTTGAAATTGATGTGAAGGGGATGCGCGAGAATGACCTTCTCACGTTTGCGATGAGCGACACCTTTTGAATGAATGCGCTTTCTGCCAGATCCCGGGCGACGACCGCCCCATTTACCTTTAAAGAGATTGAGTGTTTGTTGTTTCATGTGCGCCTCTTGAAAAGGGCACTTGTACAACGATGGAAGAAGCAACGTCAGCTGTTGCAGAAAGGTTGAATGATTTTGTATCAGAAGTGAGTTGAGATGCTTTCACTTTCCGGAACGTCTCAAAATATTCTTTGTGATTGGTTCCCATCCATCTGTCCCACCAGTTGTAATAGATGCTGAAATTTGTTGTGTAGTACTTATGGTGCATCTGGTGATGTGTGGCCGCATTGAACTGGCGGATCACAGGGAAGTCATAAAGAAACTTCGGATAGAATTCATAAGGCAAGTGTCCAGCTGAATTACAAACAAGCATCCAGACAAACATGAACTGCATCACTGAGACCTCTGTCGGAATGATCATCGGGTACACGGCAAAGAAAATGAAATGAACGAAGGCCTCAACCGGATGGAAAGCAAGAACATCCAGCGGAGTTGCATCTGAGCTTGTATGGTGTTGCTTATGGAAGCGATAGAGGAACTTCGATTTATGCATCAGATAGTGAGTCCAATAGAAATAGGCATCGTGAACTAAGACGATCAGAGGGAAAGAGAGATAATATTTCCAGCCGGAAAGAGTGACAAATTTTGAAGTGTCGACAAGCAATAAGCAGCCATACAGAACGGCAAATGAAGTGAGTGTAGGAAGAATCTCTTTTGCATGACCTTTGGTGCGAACACCGAGATTCATCTTCCAGCCTGACATGGATTTTATAGGCGCATAACAAAGCACGAGAAACGGAACCAATACAATCAGTCCGTATAAAGCGAGAACGTAAATGAATTGAGTATTCGCAAAGCTCATTTATCTGCTCCCTTCACGTAAGCACGCATGCGTGGATTGTCGCGGGTTTCAAGATTGTCTCTTACTGTGCCGCAAACATAATCCCAGATCGGTGTGATCTGGCCGAAGTTCTTTTTAGGAGACACGTGGTGAGTTAGGTGAAAATTCTGAAGATAGTTCATCGGCCCTTTGTCCCAGATCTTCTGGTGAACAAGGTAATGAATCCATTCGTAAGCATAATAAACGATGATGAGAGCGAAGGTCAGTTCTAGGGCCATTAAATATGAGGCCTGAAACAAAAAGTAGAAGACTGAGAAATGCAGTATCACGCCCAGGACACCTGTTACCCAACCAGAGTTGATTACTTCAAGATCACTCGGATGTTCGTGGTGATAAAGATGGAAAGATCCCGTGATGGCACGGAGGATTTCATTTTTAGGAAGCCAGTGAAAATAACAACGATGAATCAGGTACTCAACGAGAGACCAGTAAAGAAAAGATAAAGGGAGTGCAATCAGGATACCTGTCACACGGAAACCTTCTTCTCTCATGAGAAGTCCAAGAAGGATAAGAAGCGGAAGAACGAAATATAAAAC
>JBEIQF010000057.1:0-13163 GCA_040376635.1 Halobacteriovoraceae bacterium | reverse complement strand
CTCAGAGTTTAAGTGATACTCGCCATTTTTAAGGTCCAGGTAGTTCACTTCCATCATAAGACCGTTAACGTATGAGATAACTTCAAGACGTTTGTCTTTAGTAGCGTAAGCGATATCAAGCGGCTGTTCAGAAGCGTCCAGTTCAACATATTCACCGTTCATGTGAATTTGTGGGATCGCTGAAAGTGGCTTGAAGTTCGAATCGTCAAACTGAATATCACAGTACTCACCATCGATGAACACAAGACCTTCACGTGGAGGAAGCTCTACGAAAGAAGGAGTTTCAGCAAGAGTAATTTGTTCGTCAGGGTTAAATACTGGAGCTGCTTCTTCAAGGCCTTCAACCTGGAAGCTTAGTGTACCGATTGTAAGGGTGTCACCGTTAAATACTGTAGCTTCGTCTACACGGCGTCCGTTAACGAACACACCGCCTTCAGAGTACAAATCTTTGATCATGAAGCCTTCGCCTTTGATGCAAAGGAAGGCGTGCATGCTTGAAACAGATTTGTCTGAGATTTTAAAATCACATTTATCGGATGAACCGATAAGGATTTTCTTTTTATCCACGACAAGGGTGTCCTGGATTCTCTGGTCGAGGCACTTCAACATGAAGTGACCTTGGACGGTTGCGGTTTTCATAAACTATTCCTCTTTCATTCTTTGAAGGAGTATCTTTTCAATCTTTTGTGAAATAGCAGTTAGTTCAGGAACGTCAGAGCGGTCACGGAAAGACATGATCTCTTTTGCGCCCTTGAGGTTCCCAGTCTTGATCAGGTAAAGAGCATACGTAGCGGCGATGTCTTCGCGGCGGAAATGCTCATCCGGGATCATTTTAAAGTAGTCACCAGATTTTTTCAGGTCACCTTTGTAAAGGTAAGCATTGGCCATAGAGAAATAAACGTCGATGTCTTTGTGACCGCGGAAAGCTGATTCAGAAAGAACTTCGATCGCTTTATCGTAAAGACCAAACTGTAAGTACAACTGAGACATGTTATAACGTGGAACTTTAAACTTTGGAGCGAGGGCCATTGATTGGCGAAGGTATTCCTTCCCTTTCTCCCACTGCTCATATTTAAAGTGAATCAAACCAAGGTTGTTAAGCGCGATTGATTTCACTGTAGGAGCTTTTGATTCATCAATTGTCATGCGATAGAAGAACTCTGCTTTTGTCCATGACTCCTGGATGAAATAACAGTTACCAATGTGAAGCCAGTAGTAAGAAGTCTGGCCGTCTTTGATATAATCTTTTTTGTACTGATCAAGAGTTTCTTTTGCTTTGCCTTGATAACAGTTCTTAACTTTGTGACCGGCATTTTTAGCTAAACGCTCTTCACCCCAACGAAGATAGGATTCGTCAGCAAGTGAGTCCCAAGTATGGTCATCGATCTTACGGTCGATTCTTGATGTAGAACAAGAAGCGATGATCATCAGTGAAATTGTAAGTACGATGGTCTTCATGATCCTACTCCTTACTCTTATCCATGGTAAGTCCTGTGAAGAATGAGAACACTGGGTTTTCTACTTCTTCTACAGAGGCGATTGAGCGTGATCCCCAAGCGAGTGTTTCTTTTTCCTTGAGGGCCTTATCTAAGTTCTTAGCGTATTGTCTCGAAGCTGTGATGAATTGTTGTGATAACTCTTTCATTGCACCCTGGAACTGTTTCATTGTCTCTGCATCCATTCCGCGAGGACGAAGTCCCTGGATGGTTGAACCGATGTGCGAGTATACCTCAGAAAAAGCTTGAGTGGTAAGAATTGCGAGATCTAATTGCGTACTTTGTGTGAGTGGTTGGTAGCGATCTTTGAAGTGTTTTAGCTTCAATAAATAATTTTCCAACGACTTATTGAACTGGTCGCCATCAAAATTTGGCTTGTCCCACACCACTGTGCCAAGGATTTCTTGCATGTCTTTTTGAGCTTCCTTATGAAGGTTAATTTCCTTCAACCAGGCAAGGGTCTCAGGGTGGTTCAGTTCCTTAAATTCGTTACGAATATGGGCCTTTAAATTGACACTTGTTTTCTCCCAATACCACTTCTGAAGAGAGAATCTGTATTGTGAAATATAAGGCTCTACCGGGTGACGTTTCACGAACAAACGAAGAGCGAAGAAGTCCCCTTTCTTCTCGTGAAGCTGGTAGATCTGAGTAAGAGCTACGTCTTTTGTCTCAGGCTTTTTAAGGCATTTTGAATAGTCTGCAATGATCTTCTCAGCATCAGCTGGTTTCTCTTCTACAACTGCAGTCATAGCTGCAATTTCAAAGAAACGGTTCTGGATATCATCTTTTAAGTGACAATATTTTTTAAGAAGGAATTCAGAGAGAAGGTATGAAGTAGCGAAGTCCTGAAGGCGGTAAGTACGTTCTGCCATCTTCATTTGTTCTTCACGACGTTCAAGCTTCTGCTCTTCAGTCATACGGGCGTGAGCAAGGGCCTGCCAGTGGTAAGACTTCACAGTTTCCCCTAGCTCAAGGTTAAGCATAGAAGCGAAGAAAGCGGCCTGGTATTTAACTTTATCAGGGTAAAGTTTGTGAACATAAAGGCTCTCGAAACCTTTGATCGCTGCGATACGGTCACCTTTCTTGGCAAGATCCTGATACTGGATGAACAGGATGTTACCAAGAACGATTTCTGTTTTCTCGATTACGTCTTTGGAGAAGGAAAGATAACCAGCTTTCATGTCAGCAACAGCGAGAGTGAGTTTCTCTGTGTTCTTCTTGTCGATGAACTGGTCAAGAATCTTCGTCATGAACGTCTGCTGTTCTTTTAGGTGCTCAGGGTAAGCTTTGTTATACTGACGGATAAGTGCAACAGCTTTTTTGTCATCATAAGCTTCGCGGTAAATTTCGAAAAGCTTAGGATAGATCTGTTCTGATTTAGGGTCACGTGGCCAGAACCCTATGTGTTCTGAGTACGCGAAGATGAGGAATTTTTTATTCTCATCTTTTTCAAGCACTTCTTGTCCTGTAAGAGCAAGGAGAGAATTAAGAGATTTACGAGCAAGTTCGTCATGTTTGACTCTCTTCGCTTCGTTGATTGCTTCCACGTAGCTTGGAGCTGCGTGTTTGAACTGAAGAACTGAGTAGTAAGTCTCAGCTCTGAAGTAGAAGTATTCAACTTTGCGGTTTGGATCGAGCATAATCAGGTGTGAGAAGTAGTTAAGAACGATATCAAGCTCATCCTGCTTGTAATTCGATTCATCTTTCTTAACGTCTTTAGCAAGTTTCACCTGAAGGAAACCTGCGACAGAGCGCATTTTCTCAATAGCGTCGTCTTTAAGCACGATCGTGAATGGTGATTTCTTATCGTTTTCAATTTCCTGGTGAGCTTTCTTATAATAGGCAACCAGCATGCGAGAATATTTCTCGTGTTGAGCAAATCTATTGTAGTGACGGTAGTAATCAAGATATGTGTGAAGAAGTTCTTCCTGGTGCTGGAAGAGATCGTTTTTATCGATCACTTTTTGAGCAGCATCGAGAATCTCTTTCGTTTCTTTCTCGTGACCTTTATCAGACGCCTTTAGGGCCATAGGAATAAGGTATGGGATCGGGTTCTTTTCATTATCCAGATAAAACTCAAGGCCATCCAGTGGACGGCCGGCATATACGTAGAATGAACCGATGTTTTCAAGAACCTGGTCCTTGATGTTAACAAACATGGGTTTCTTCGATTCAAAATAAGATAGTTTGATTGTGTCGATCGCCTTTTCGAATTCGCGGTTTTTTAGGTAACACCATGAAAGGTTAAAAAGGTGTTTGGTTTTCCAGTCGTCTTCTTCGTTTTTAATCACGTCCTGGTAGAATCTGATCGCTTCAGGAAATTTCTTTTCGTTGTAATAGAAGTCAGCAAGCGCGGTCTGAGCGTGGTGACGAAGCGAAAAGTTTTTAGGGTCTTTTGCCATTGAGATAACATCCAGGAGATATTTCTCTGTGATGTTGTCTTTACCATAGTCGCGTGAGTTAAGGGCCATGGCATACATAACTTCGGCCTTGCGGCTGTTTTTGATTTCTTCTCTAAGAATCTTCAAACCAAAATCACGAGTGAGATTGTAGTAAGCGCGTGTTTCAGCGAAATACTTCTCTTTGTCACGGCCTGAGCCGATCGCTTTTGATTTTTCCATGAATTCACGGTTGTTTTTTTCGTGAATGAGTTTAAGCCTCTCTGAATGAAGCTCGAGCATACGATACTTGATTTCTACACCCTTCTTTCTTGCGCCTTCAAGGATCTTCATTTCCTGGCCTACAAGGGCCATGAGTGTGTGCCAGCGTTTCTGCTTAGGCTCATTAGGTTGAGCGGCAGATGCAGTTCCGGCGATGATTAAAGCAATAAGAAGAGTTTTCATCCTAGTAATTCCCTTTCACAACGAACTTAAATTGTGAGTAACCAGCGAGGGCAGAATCATGCATCACTCTCTGAACGATCGCGTAGTCCATTTCCTTGTCGAAAACAAGGTTCACCATCTCGATGTTCGTTTGCTGATTGGCTGGTTTCTTTTTATTGTCGGCCTCAATGCCTGCTTTTGCTTTTTTCAGAGCTTCAGTCAACACCGGCATCTGTCCTGATGCTGGAAGACGACCAATTTCCTTGTTGTTCAGGAAGACTTTTGCTTCCTTGTTTACCTGGACAACAGGAGCATAACGAGTCATAGCGCGGGCATCCGAGTCCGCCATGTCCAGACCTTTTTGAAGATCTAGTTTTAAGTCTGAAGCGTTATAGCTCTTAAGTAGGAACACGAGGAGAATGGTAAGAATGTCGAGGAGAGACGTAATATCGACATCTACTGCTTCTCTTTCTTTGTGTCTGTGAAATTTCTTTTTCATCTTATTTCACTCCGTTGTTATCAAACACAATCTGCTCAAATAGCTTCCCTTTCTTACTATCCTTAGTATTTTGGGTGCTATCGATAACTACAACCAGGTTCTGAAAAGAGATCTTCGGATCAGCTCTAAGGATCATCGTGTTCTCCTTAGGATTCAAACGTTTCAGCTCTGTAAGATATTCCTTCATCTCAGTTTTTTGCTCAGAAGCAAAAGTGCGTGAACGTGGATTACGAAGACCAGTCTTAACCGTAATCTGAGTCTTAGTTACTTCGAGAGTAAGATTCAGGGGATCCTTCTCCTGCTTCTCATCCTTAGCTTCTTTAGTCATCGGAACCGAAGATCCGATTTCATAAACGTCTACGAATTGTGCCGACATCAATAAGAAGAAAATGAAGATGAACACTGAATCAAGGATTGGTACCAGGTTCAGTTTTTCAGGCTTTTTAATCTTATGTCCGACTTTCATAAAAAATCCCTTTTCTAATTAAGCTGCTTTATCCGTAGATTGATTGCTTGCACCTTTCTTAGTTGCAAGTAGATCAAGAAGCTTCACTGAGTTCTCTTCAATTTCCTGAATCATCTGCTCGCCTCTTGCCATTAAGTAAGAGTGAACAACCATCAGAGAAATCGCAGAGATTAGACCAAGCGCTGTTGTGTTCATCGCTACTGCAATACCTTCTGCAAGTAGTTGCGCTTTCTGAGAGGCTTCGGCCTGGGCAACGGCCGCGAAAGACTGAATCAGACCCTGAATGGTTCCGAGAAGTCCCAAGAGCGTTGAAAGGTTGGCCGCAAGTGCAAGGTAGGAAAGACGACGTTCAATCTTAGGAACTGTTTCAAGAATAGATGCTTCCAATGCATCCTGAATCTGTTCTTTCGATTGATTTGCTCTCTTCAGTCCGTTCTTCATGACGAATGAAAGAAGAGCTGGTGATTCCGAACAAGTCTGAATAGCTTCCTGCACCTGGTTTCCGATAACACTCTTCTTGATGTTACCCATAAGGCTCGTTCCATCGATGTTGTACTTGAAGTACGCTTTCAATCTTTCAGCTGCGATAGCAATCCCTGCACACCACACCACTGCGATAATCCACATGAATATCCCACCTTCTGTCATGAAGCGGGCCGTCCACTGTAATAAACTTTCTTGTACAACTGGATTCGTTACGACTTCTTCCATAAGTCCCCCTTAAAGAGATATAAAAACGGAAATAAACATTTCCATTGAATGAATTTGATTATGAGAAATTGAAAAGGCCATTTAGATCCGGAACAGACTCTGAGAGTCTTCTTTTTCTTGATTCGTGACATCAACAAACGTGCAACTTGAGATAACGTCCAACAGTTGAATCAAAGAAAAATTTTATCTAACGGGATTCTACTCTCCTGACAAAATATCTCAACGAAGATTTGTCAGAAAATTGTAAAAACCAAAGAGTTAAATTGCTTATAAAACCAGTGCCAGAAATAGTTGTAGTCACCCCAATGAGGTGACCACAAATGGTGGCAAAGTATTGAAGATAACCCTGCAGATTAACGAAGGGACTCAACGTCTTTCTTAATGAACCCATCGAAATCCTTACGGGAATAAAGGTCCATCTCAAAGCGGCGTCTTTCACGCTCACGAACTGAGATATCCCCTGGGGCAATCAGCTGACCTTTAACTTCTAAGTTACCAAGGTCGAACTTCTCGTATTTTTTATATTGGTAAATCACTTTCTCTTCACCGTAGGCGTCTGCGATCAAATAGAGGCCCACAAAAAAACTAAAGAATCTCATAAATCACTCCTCATCCGTGGTTTGATTTCGAATTGTCTGACAGTTAGATTTAAGACCCATCGAATAGTCACCAAGTTCATCTGCCCAGAAGGCACCCTGGAATGTCCAGAAGTATTCGAACTTATCTCTTTTCACGTTAGACAGGTCACCACGTGAACGGTCAGCAATCAGCTTTTTATTTGAATAGATCAGGTCTTTCTTGCGGGAGATGATTTCAAGATTAAGCTTGAATAACTCCTGAGAAAGGAACGGTATTGTATCCAGGAACTGGAAGATATCCGTCTTAGCATTATAGTTAATCTTGTTAATCATGTTCTCTTTCACTTCAGCTAAGTGAGGAACAAGCTTATTCTTGATGATTGGTTTTTCATTCTGCTCGATACGCTTGATCTCAGTGTTGATTTTATGAATAGCGTTGAAGTCGAGAGAGAAACGTGTTTGTTTCTTCATTCGAGTCAGGATTTGCTGTACGAAAACTTCCTGATTCTTAAGATCGTTATCTTTCTTAAACATCAGGTTATAAAAGTAGTTCTGAGAGTTACGGTTCTTTTTAAGAATCCCGTCCAGTTGCTGGAAGCGCGGACGGTAAACCTGGTAGAACTGATTAATAATCGTTAGAGAATCTTCGTAGAGGCAAAGTCTGAAATAAGACAACGCCGCAAGATACTCAGCTTCAGGGAAGAAGTAAGTATCAAGAAGGGGCGATTTATACGTCGTTAAAAGGCCCAGGGCGCGGTTATAGTCACCCATCTGATAATAAACCCATGCCTTCTCCAAAAGAAGATATGGCCACTTATACGAAGTCTTAGGAATTTTATTATAGGCATCGAGGGATTGTTTATATTCCTCGATCTTAAAGAAGTGTCTCGCTTTGTTCACAAGACAGATCTCATACACCATACGGTAGTATCGGCCGATCTTCTCAGACTTGGCCGAGCCTTCATTTTTCTCGGCAGCGTTCTGACAGGCCTCGTACGCCTGACCTCTTTCTTTCACTTTATTTTGTTGTTCATAAACCTGAGCTTCAAGGAGCTTTCCTTCCGGATAATATCTGTGATCCGGGTGGATTTTCCCAAAGAGCTCAAGAGCTTGTTTGTATTTTTTCTGCTGGTACGCCTGGCGTGCCAGGATGAATCTTGTACTTGAAGTCGGATACTTCTGAAGAAGAGACGGTTCATAGTCTTCCAGAAGCTCGATCCCTGTGTAATACAGAAGATCCTCTAATCGCTTGAGGTCATCATTGATGATCTCGCGGGAGTATGTTTCCTTGAAAAATTCATTCAAGGCAGAATAATAGTATTTTTTGTCTTCGAGCGCCTGAGAAAGAGTACGTTCAGGTTTCTTGTCTTCGGCGAAAGAAGGAACAGAGATCAACAACGTGAGTGTAATGAGTGCGAACTTCATAAGACCTCTTAAAATGAAAATCCAACTGAGAAAATTAAGTCTGTGTTCGTACGAAGACGATCCGATTTAGGATTCTTAGGTCCTGGCGCCATGTAGTACGTGTTCATGTATTCCACACCAAGGTGCACATTCTCTTTGATATGGAACTTGATTTTAGTTTTAAGTACACCACCGTTATAAGTTTCTTTTTCATACTTATTGGGAGCGTTGTCGATACGAACTGATTTGATGTTTGAGTTGGCGTTGATCTTTGAGTAACCAGCACCAAATGACCAGTCGAAGTAGTAAATTTTGTTAAACGTGTTGATCTTCCCGTAAAACGGTGAGTAGATCAATGCCGCACCATAGGCAGAGTCAAGGCGTCGTACAAATGGTACGGCTTCATTGATGAGCTTCACGTTTCTGAAGTCATCATTGTTCTTGTTTGAATATTGTGAGTAGAAAAGTTCAATCCCCCATTCTTCGTGGAAGTAGTATCCACCTTTGAATGAAAATCCGTTGGTGTCCTGGAACTTCGAAGTCATGTTAGCGATGTAACCAAGATCGAAGTAAACACTGTGCTCTTTCTTGTAAAGTTTGTTCTGAAGAACATAAACCTTTTTATCAGGATCAAGCCAGAGGAAGTCGTATAACGACTTCTCTCCGGCATGTGTATTTTTTGAAAAGATCAGTGTGAGTCCAAGAGCAATCATCGAAAGTTTTAACATACGTCCCTCTTAACTATTCCTACTGTTTAACATACGTAACTGTGATTTCAGCACCAACTGGAGGCAAGTGATTTGAGTCAAACTTGATCGATCTTGAAGCAGCATCGAATACATAGTCATTTGACTGAACACCGTTAACAAACACTTTCAAAGTTCCAGCAACCGGATCATTTGCAAGGGCAAAAGAATCTAGCAAGTTGATGATCTGGTCACCCATTGCTGAAAGCGAGTTGTGGAAGTCGTTTCGGATATCTGAAATAACACCTGCAGTGTTATTTGAAGCGGCCATGTATCTTTCTCCACCTGTTGAGATACCAGACTGACAACAGTTAGTTTTGTTAACATCAACAATGGAATAAAGTTTTACTAGACCGGCCTCTGCTTTGAACGATTTAAGATAATCAGTATACTGAGCAACAGTTTTAGCAGACTGATCTTCTTCATCTGACAGAACAACTACGGCCAGGTATGCATCTGATCTCATCCATGAAGAAGCGTATTTCTGCATGAAGCCTTCCGAAGCTTCAAGACCTTTTTCATAACCTGAACCTGAAGTACCAACTTTAACAAGGTTTCTGAAATCTGATTTAAACTGAGATTCATTAAGCTTAGCTTTTGCTGAAGTCAGTTTTGTATCAGAACCAGTTACCATGCGACCTTTCTTCTCATATGAAGAAGCATCTGTAGTTGTGATCGCCATTTTGAAATCTACGTCTTTAGTGATGAATTCATCAATGAATGCACTAAAGTTTGAACCAAGAGCTGACTGTTCATCTGACATTGAACCTGAGTTATCGATAATCCATACGATATCCAGTTTCTTAGTCTGAGAAGATGCCTGTTTAAATTTCTCTCTCTTACAACGAGGATCCGTCCCAATTGTAGGATTTGATTCATCTACACCGTCATCATCATTACCGTGTCCCTGGTTACAATCTACATATCCGCCAGTCGTACTTCCTGTAGAACCGCCAGTTGTAGAACCTGTTGTTGAACCTGATGTTGTAGATCCGTCTACACCACCAACTGTTGAACCAGTTGTTGAACCTGATGTTGTAGATCCGTCTACACCACCAACTGAAGAACCGGTTGTCGCACCAGCAGTAGCAGATCCATCTGTACCACCAACTGTAGAACCGTTTGTTGAACCAGATGTAGAAGATCCATCTACTCCACCTGTTGTATTATTACCGCCAGTAGTTGATCCATCAACACCGCCAGTAGAAGAGGATCCAGTGGAACTTCCAGTTGTTCCACCGTCTACCCCTGCTGTATCCACTCCGCCCTGAGTGCCCCCAACCGATCCAGAATCGACGCCTGCTTGGCTTCCACTGTCTACCATTCCGCTGGTAGTGTTATTCTGGAAAGGGTTGTCTAAGAATTCTTTTTCATAGAAATCTTCTTTGTTACAAGACGCTAGTCCCAAACAAAATGTGAGCGAAAACATCAAATTAGTGATTGTTGTAACTCTGGTCTTCATGACTAGACTCCATAGGAGCGTAGAGCATTCAAAAGTGTTCTACTATTTCTCCGAGTGATATTTCACTCTCAAAATAGACATTTTGGCCTACGGTTCTTACTCGATTTTGGTATCCACATACGTGCAGCTTGAAATAACGTCCAACTACAAAATCGATAAGTAAAAGAATTGTGCTAACGAGTTGGATAATACGCTTCTCGAAAAATTTCTCAATCTTCATTTGTAAGAAAAATGTAAAGTTCGAATTGTGCTAAAGGCTTAGAAAGGGCCTTGCCAACGTTTGTAGTCAGGGTAAATGGGGTGTGCAAAAAAACGTGGCTAGAAGCCTAAAACGAGATTTAACTTCTTATTTTTAGACGTCTTTTTGAGGATCGACTGGACCTTGGTAAAGTTGTTACCTACGACCAACTCGCATAAACCGGTAGAAGAACTGAAGGGGTATCTGTTGAAAAACTTCATCTCTTTAAGAAGCTTAAAGTTTGTCGGCGCAATTTTTGGACAGCCGATGACGATAGATCCAGCGTAGACATTTTTCTTTTGTTTCATAGAGAAGACAAATTTCTTGGAAGTGTTCATGGACACGAACGATTTTCCACCCTCTTCAAATCCCGTGAGCTCCCAATGCCCGGCAGGCACTGGAGTCGTTGATAAACCTTTCGCGAGATTCACAGTGAGGTTCGAGCCATCGTCCACGTTTTTAAGCTGGAGAGCGAGCTGCTCTTCACCCAGGATCTCCCAGAGAGCACCTGAGGAAGGTGGTACACCCTTAGCGATATCCGGAGCATCTTTCTTCACAGATCCTGATTTAGGAAGTGATTGTACAGGCTCTTTGGTCCGGTATGAGGCACAACCTGAGAGGATAAAAAGGAAAATAGCTGTAAATGAAAGAAATCGCATGGGCCTATTATGGCTAAAGTGATAAAAGAGGTCAATCTTCGGAGTTCATAAATCAGGACAATTTGCAGAGTGATGAGTATACTCTGCGCATGAATTTCACGTCGGCCTATTCATTAACCCAACAGGATTGGAAATCGGTGCTCTCGTCCCGTGGAGTCTCTCCCAATGTACTGCCTTATTGGCTCGACGGACTGTACAAAAACCGGGACCTTTGGAACCAACACGTTTCACCGAAAATCGTCCAGGAACTGACTTCCGAAATGGATTTTGAACTTCCGGAAATTTCCCATGTTTCAGAATCATCTGACGGAACAGTAAAATTTCTTATTCGTTTCAAAGACCAGATGGAAGTTGAAACTGTTCTCATCCCCTTTCACAAACGTTTTACTGTTTGTCTTTCAACTCAAGTTGGTTGTGGGATGAATTGTTCATTTTGTTATACAGGCACTCAAGGTCTTAAACGAAATCTCACGGCCGGTGAAATCGTCGGCCAGTATCTTGTAGCGAAGAACTGGTTGAAACATGATTTAAAACCCAGCATTGTCTTTATGGGACAAGGTGAGCCACTTCATAACGTTCCTGAAGTTTTACAGGCGATTAAAGTTTTGAATGATAGCTCTCTTATTGGAGTCGGACATCGTCAGATGACTTTATCGACTGTTGGTTATCTTCCTGGCATGAGTGCCTTGAAAGAATTTCCACGTATCAATGTGGCGCTCTCTCTTCACTCTCCGTTTGAAGACGAACGTTCACAGCTCATTCCTGTGAATGGGAAATTCCCTCTGAAAGATGTGGTTGCTGCCCTTGATGAACTTCCCTTATTAAAACGCCAGTTCATCACGTTTGAATATTTATTGATTAAAAATTTAAATATGACTGATCGTCACGTGGAAGGTCTCGCTGAGTTATTAGGCGAACGCCCTGCGATCATGAATCTCATACCCTTCAATCCATTTCCTGGATCAAATTGGGAAAGACCAACGGTTGAAGACGTTGAAGCCTTCAAAGAAAAATTAGTAGCAAAAAAATTGCGAGTCATGGTTCGTACAACCAAAGGCTCAGATATCCTGGCCGCATGCGGGCAGCTCAAAGTAAATAAGTTAGCGAGGAAAAATGGAACACATTGAAAGTGATTACGATTCACGCTTCAGTGGAATCGGAAGATTATACGGTCGAGCTGGTCTCGATAAAATGAAGCAATCAAAAATTCTCATCATCGGCATCGGCGGCGTGGGATCATGGGTAGCAGAAGCTCTCGCCCGCACAGGCGTAGGTGCCATGACTCTTGTTGATCTTGATGACATTTGTGTTACGAACATCAACCGCCAGGTGCTTGCTGTTAGCTCAACTGTCGGCCAGTTTAAAGTTGATGTGATGAAAAAACGTGTTCACGACATTCACCCTTCATGTGAAGTTGATACGAAACAATGTTTTTTCAATCCAAAGAATTTATCAAACATTTTCGATCGCGATTATGATTTTGTTGTTGATGCTTGTGATGATTTCACGAACAAGTGTTACCTCATCGAATATTGCCGCAATAAAAAAATCCCACTCGTTGTGATGGGTGGTGCTGGTGGGAAAACGGATCCGCTTCAAATCCGCGTGACCGACATGTCGACATCGCAAAATGATCGTTTGCTAGCCCGTCTCCGTAAAAAACTTCGCCAGGAATTCAATTTTCCACTCGAGCACGAGGGTGATTTCGGTGTCTTTGCCGTTTGGTCTCACGAGCGAGCCGTTTATCCGACAGCTAACGGTTGCCTAACTTACAAGCCGCCTGGACTTGCGAAAAATATGGATTGCGAAGAAGGTTTCGGATCCGCTTCATTTGTAACGGGGGCCTTTGCTTTCGCTACAACTTCCCTTATCCTTAAAGAATTAACGAAAGGTTTAAATAATGTTACTGCTCCTGCCTAAAGTGACGATGTTGTACGCCGGTCTTCTCGGTATCATGTACTTTCTACTGACGGCGATGGTGATCCGCCAGCGTGCCGCTACAAAAACGGGACTGGGTCACAATCCAGATCCATCATGTCCTTTGTTCCGTGCTGTTCGCATCCACGGAAACTTTGCAGAATT